>NZ_JBJPHS010000002.1:0-179699 GCF_052939495.1 Phormidesmis sp. 146-12
TGATCTCACACCTGTCTCAATCTAAGACCCTCAGATTGGATTTTTCGAGGTGCCCTGGCTTTACTTCCAGCGATAGTTTCTAACTCTTCAAGGTTTTGAGATGAAATGCACCCAAAAATTGCCGTCGGGAATGCATAGCCGCTTGATCATCTCATAGGAATAATGGACGTATTTTCCTTTGGTGTCTTCGATGCCGAGAGTGTTGCGATCGTAGCCCCAAGAGTACCATTCTCCAAACGGATCGTGAACCAAAAAGCCATTTTCGTCAAAGCCAGCCAAAACGACAATGTGACCAAAATCAGTGAAATAGCCGTGAATCACAGCAGGTTTGTTGTCGGTGAGCCATTCTTTGACCTGGGTGATCGTGCCGTCTGCTCTAAAATCATCTCGGTAGCCGTAGTCCTCCACGATCGTCGCCAAATCATGGGGATCATGACGGCTCAAGCCTTTCTTCTCAGCGTAGGCATAGAGTTCGTCTTCAAACTGACCGATCGTAGATTTGCGTTTGACACCCAAAAATTCTAAACACATCGCCAGCGAAGTCACGTTACAGGAGCCATTGGGATTTAGCTCATTGTCGCGCTGAGATTTGTAGGGAATGTTGAGCTTTGTCGTAATCGGAATGGCTCTCGGATAAGCGCGAACCCCATCTCTACGAACTTCTATATGTTTACCAAACACATACCAAACATTCGTATCTTTGAAGGTATCTTTGGAGAAAAAGCAGCGAACGTGATCTCGCTCAATGGTAAAGGAATCGAGTTCTAAAACTTTGCCTGCTGCGATCGACTGCTTAAAATCATCGGGCAGTTCTGAAGAGGGAATCGGCTTTCTTTTGAGAATCGTTGAGGCGAGAATCTTAAGGGTTAGTGACATAATGCACCCACTGATTTGGATTGAGACTACTAGGTTAAGAATATTGGATTGAGAAACGGAAAAGTCTGAAGGTTAGCGTTCCCAGATTTTTGGATCAGCTTCTAAGTCATTTATTCAGAGAGACGATCGCCCATTCCAGTTTTTGGGTCTTGAAAAATTTTCTGCAATCAATTTTCTTGCCCAAACGATCGCCCATACTGAATGATAGAAAGTCAGGTCGCTATTCTAGAGTGGATGGCCGCTATTTTGTTTGCAGGCTTTTGAAAAGTATGGACGCTACGATTTCACAGTTAAAACATCGCTTTGAGCAGGCATTGGTTTCAGCGTTTGGAGAAACGTTAGTGGGAGTCGATCCGCTTTTGGTGCCGTCGAGCAATCCTAAGTTTGGTGATTATCAGTCCAATGCGCCGATGTCGCTGGCCAAACGGTTGGGCAAGGCTCCACGAGCGATCGCAGAAGAATTAATTCAAGCTTTGGATGTGTCGGAGCTTTGTCAAGCGCCCAGTGTCGCCGGGCCAGGGTTCATCAATCTGACCCTCAAGCCTGACTATTTAGAGGCGCGATTGAATGCGATGCAAACCGACGACCCCTCGCGGGTAACTCGAAGAGATCGTCTCAGCATTGCTCCCGTTTCGTCGCCCAAGCGGATTGTGGTGGACTTTTCGAGTCCCAATATTGCCAAAGAAATGCATGTGGGGCATCTGCGATCGACCATTATCGGAGACTGCATCGCCCGAATTTTGGAATTTCAAGGGCATGACGTGCTGCGGCTCAACCATGTGGGCGATTGGGGCACTCAGTTTGGCATGTTGATCACCTATTTACGCGAAGTGGCTCCGGCTGCCTTGACGACGGCGAATGCGATCGACCTGGGCGATCTGGTGGCGTTCTACAAAAAAGCCAAACAGCGATTTGACGAAGATCCTCAGTTTCAAGAAGCGTCTCGTCAAGAAGTGGTGCAGTTGCAATCGGGTGCAGAAGATACGTTACGAGCGTGGAATTTGCTGTGTGAACAGTCGCGGCGTGAGTTTCAAGAAATCTACGATCTGTTGGATATTTGTCTAACGGAGCGAGGCGAATCTTTTTACAATCCACTGTTAGCTGATGTCGTCAAAGATTTAGAGAAAGCAGGATTGTTGGTCGAAGATCAGGGCGCAAAATGTGTCTTTCTGGAAGGGTTTTCTAATCGAGAGGGTGACCCGTTACCTTTGATTATTCAAAAGTCAGATGGTGGCTACAATTACGCGACGACTGATTTGGCAGCGATTCGGCAACGCATTCAAAAAGAACAGGCTCAACGCTTGATTTACATCACGGATGCGGGTCAATCCAATCACTTTGCTCAAGTGTTTCAAGTGGCGCGTCGGGCGGGGTGGATTCCTGAAACAGTGCAGGTTGAGCATGTTCCGTTTGGGTTGGTGCAAGGTGAAGATGGCAAGCGGCTCAAGACCCGATCGGGCGATACCGTCCGACTGCGAGATTTGTTGGATGAAGCGATCGCCCGCTCAAGAACAGATATTGAAACTCGACTCAAGGAAGACGATCGTTCTGAAACCGAAGAATTCATCGCCCACACCTCACAAATTGTCGGAATTAGTGCCGTTAAATACGCTGATCTGAGCCAAAATCGCACCAGTAATTACATCTTTAGCTTCGACAAAATGCTGGCGCTCCAAGGCAACACAGCACCCTATATGCTCTATGCCTATGCGCGAGTTCAGTCCATCAGTCGAGAAGGAAAGATCGACTTTCAAAACTTAGGGTCAGAGGCGAATATTCTCTTAAAAGAAGAAGCAGAATTAACGCTGGCAAAGCATCTATTACAGCTAGAAGACGTTATCGATTTGGTTAGTCAAGACTTGTTTCCCAATCGATTGTGTCAATACCTGTTTGAACTCAGCCAAAAATACAATCGATTTTACGAACTTTGCCCCGTTCTTAAAGCCGAAGAACCTGTTAGAACCTCTCGCTTAATGCTCTGTGATCTAACCGCCCGCACGTTGAAGCTGGGACTTTTTTTGTTGGGAATTGAAGTTGTCGATCGCATGTAACTCGCCTGACAATCCCTTAAACGAATTTCGATTGATGAGAGCGTAATTAATCAGGGTGAGCGATCGTCGTTCTGGGCAGACTTTCTTGAAATCGTAGCAGGCAGAGGAGCAAAGCGGTTTGGATTTTATCGTCATAGATACGGAAGGTGACCCAGAACTTCGCGAAGTTGCTATTCTCGACTGTCAAGGACGACTGATCTACGAAGCGTTTTCTGCTGACCACAAAGATTTCTCGGCCAAAAATGTAAAAAGTTACGATGGCAGCCTTAAGCCGCTTAAGCAAATTGTTCAGGACATTGCTACGATCGCTCTATCAAAGCGTGTAGTTTGCCACTATGCCGAGCATGATCTTAAAGTGTTACGACATAGTTTTCACAGAGTTAAAGTCTCGTGGAAAAATTTTACTGTTGCCTGTACTTATGAGCTTGCCAAACAGCATTTTCAAGTAGATAGCTACTCGTTAGACCATTTGAGTAAATATCTACACCTCAAAGTCAAGGGCAAGCGATTCAATTCAAATCAGGCGCATACTGCTCGATACGACGCAGAATTTACTCACCAACTCTACTTAAAAATTTTAGAGAATCAGCAGGCAATGACACAGCCCCAATTGCATCACGCAAATCCTTTTAGCAGCAGTCGTGTTGATACGCCTTTTCAAGATCACGTTGATTTTCAGTCGATTTATCACGCCGAGTTTGAGCTTCTTAAGTCCAGTTTGAGAGACATTAAAGCTGACGCTAATCAACAAAGCAAAGGTGCGGTCGTCATTGGTGAAGCTGGGTCAGGAAAGACGCATTTGATCATGCGAATGGCGAAAGAATTGCTGCGTACTAATCGCCTATTGTTCATTCGACAGCCCAACAACGCAGAGCATGTTTTGCACCACACGTATTCTCGGATTTTGGAATCTTTTGCAGAGAAAGTAGTTGGGAGCGATCGTACTCAACTCGAACTTTTACTAGCGAATAGTTTTGTCAAAATTCTTAGCTCACTTCCCAGGGTAACGAATAGCTTAAGAGGACAAGAAATTCTCGCGGTGCTTCAAAATAACAGTCTTAATCTTTACAGCGGACTAGGAGCGGAGGACACCGATCGTAATCGACAGAATTGGCAATATATTGAGCGCCACCTCAATGAATGGTGGGGTCAACACTACACAGCAGCGGGCTATTCGTCCACGATTCTCAAAGGGATTATCAAGTTTTGCAGCTATATTGACTTGAGAAAAAAAGATTTGGTGAGGCGATGGTTGGCGGCTTACGAACTTGAAGATCAGGAAGCCAAAGAGATTGGGTTAGACAACTGGAAATCGGATATTAGTCAAGAAGAGTTTGCGCTAGAGGCAATCACTGTATTTGGTAGATTATCAACTCTGGACGAACCTTTGATTATTGTTTTTGATCAACTAGAAAGTTTGGGATTAGTCCACAATCATCCTATTTTGGAGAGTTTTGGATCTGCTGTTAAAGAAATCTTAACCCATGTTCCCAACAGTCTGATTATTCTGAATCTGTTCCCCGATCGTTGGGAGCAATTCAAGACATTTTTTGACGGCTCTGTGGTCGATAGAACTTCTGAATACATTGTCAGATTAGAACGCCCTAGTGTTGAGCAACTAGAAAAACTTTTAGCTCTCAAAGCAAAGTCAGTGGATCTTGATCTGTCTGATCTCTTTAACTCGACAGAGATTAATAACATCCTCAACCAAAAATCAATTCGGGCTGTTTTTAATTGTGCAAGCGCTTATTTTCGTCACAAAGTCCACAACATTCCTTTACCAAGCGACTATCAACCCTCCATCCAAACGCCTTTAGTTGAGTCCAGAATTGAACAGCTTGAACAGGTGATTTCTCAAATTGCTCACTTGATCCAGCCTTTAATTAGTAATCAACCTGGCTCCAGAATTTCAGATTTAGAAATAGCGTCAAATTCTCCACAAATCGATCGCTCATTCGTTAATTTCCTTGCTCCACTTCAGACAGAAACGGTGAAAAGAAAACCGCCTTCTGTAGAAGATAGAGTGTGTGAATACCTGGAATACAAGAAGCTTGAACTGATCGAGAACTACGGCAAGCCTACAATCATTAATGATGCAGATGAAATCGGAAAGCTGGCAGCGATCGCAGAGGCTTTTAAGCTCGATCGAGCCTTAGAGTTTCGTCCACTTCGGTTAGGAAGAAGCACACTACCAGAGCATTTTAATATCGAAACTTCTCAAGGAGAGATTGTGGTCGGTTTTCTCAACACAAGTGGTAATAGCTTCACGTCTCGGATCAAAAACTTTAATCAGTTAGTGAGCAATTATCCAAAAATCAGATTTTTCTTAACTAGAGATGCGCGTGAATCTAAGATTACTGGCGGAGTTGGTTCAGCAGAAATTGAAAAACTTAATCACAGTCCAAATGGTCAATTTTTGGTGATCGAACGGGACGATCGCGTTAATTTTGATCTAACTTACAACCTGATTATTGACATTCAAGAGAAAGACCTGGAAGTTGATTTAGTAACGGCTTTGCGTGTCTTAACTTCCTACTTGAGTGATTACTGGCTTATCTCCGCTCTGAGTGGAAGCTAAGAAGACATTAGACCAAAGATGGAGCCAAAGATTTATAGAAAGGCTCCTCTATCCGTCGAAAGGCTGGAGGTTAGAGTCTCGATCGCAAACTACCCATCTCCAAAACCTTAGAATAGGAACAGCACTCATTAAGAAATGTAAGGGTTTTTCATGGCTGATCAGTTAATTCGAGCGACTGCGGCCGACGGGGGAATTCGGGCCGTCGGAGTGATCACTACCCGCCTCACAGACGAAGCCAAGCAGCGACACCACCTCTCTTATGTCTCGACTGCCGCCTTGGGGCGCACCATGGCCGCCGGACTGTTGTTGGCATCCAGTATGAAGCGCGAAGGATCGAGGGTGAATATTCGGATTCGGGGCGACGGGCCGATCGGCGGCGTAATGGCAGACGCGGGAGCAGACGGCACAGTGCGCGGCTATGTCGATAATCCCCACGTCGAACTGCCGCCCAACGCCCAAGGCAAACTGGATGTCGGAGGAGCCGTCGGCCAAGATGGTTACGTCTACGTCGTGCGAGATATTGGCTATGGCTATCCCTACTCCAGCACCGTCGAACTGATTTCTGGAGAAGTGGGCGATGACATCACACACTACCTCGTTACCTCCGAGCAAACGCCTTCCGCTCTAGTGTTAGGAGTCTTTGTCGGCGCAGAAGGCGTGACAGCCGCCGGGGGAATTCTCATCCAAATCATGCCCAAAGCCGCCTCCGACCCCGAACTCGTTGCACTTCTAGAATCTCGACTTGCCAGCCTCAAAGGATTCACGCCTCTGTTGCAAGCAGGCAGAACGCTTCCTACAATTCTTGAGGATTTGTTGGGCGATTTGGGCTTAGAAATCTTGCCAGAAACTCAATTGGTGCGATTTCACTGTGGCTGCTCGTTTGATCGCGTTCTCGGTGCCCTAAAGCTCCTGGGTCAAGTCGAACTGCAAGACATGATCGAAAAAGACGAAGGAGCTGAAGCCATCTGTCACTTTTGCGGCGAAGTCTACAAAGCCGATCGCGATCACCTCTCACAACTGATCGGAGAATTGCAAGCGGGAGGATAAAGTTTTGGACGTTGGACTCTAGACTTTGGACACGGTAGCCTTGAGAGTCTCTGGTTTTCCAGTTTTTGGTCTAATGTCTAACGTCTTCTACCTTTCGTCATCACATTTCTCAAACATTCTTTAAAACTCAAAACTTCTTGCAAACGCTACGCTTAGAGAACACGCGATCGAGGAATCAAAAAATGGCAACCAAACAGGAGTTCAATAGCTTTGAAGAGTTAGTATCTCAGTCCGAAACTCCCATCGTCGTTGACTTTTATGCTCCCTGGTGCGGCCCGTGTCAACTGATGGCTTCGATCTTAGAAGAAGTCAATGGGCAGATGAAAGACCAGATCAAAATCGTCAAAATCAACGTTGATAACTATCCGGATCTGGCCAGTCAGTATCAGGTTCATGCGCTGCCGACGTTGGTAGTCTTTAAGTCAGGAAAGCCCGTTCACAAAATTGAGGGAGTCGTGCGATCGCAGCAACTTGTCCAACAACTACAAGCGATCGTTTAAGGTCTTCTCTAAAATCTCGTTTCATACTCCACCACGGCGCGATTGTCCCCCGAAAAATCAGTCGAGCCGCGCAGCAACAGGCGATTATTGATGCGATAGCGTACCCCAAACTGAGTCGGTTGATCCGAAGTCAAGACTTTGAGCGCCGAGGCAGACAGACCACGGGTGATATCGATACTCAATTCTGCGCCTAGACCCAGGGTTGAGCTTCTCCTGTTTTCATCATTGATGACAGTAGGAAACAGGCGAAACTCCCCAAATCCGAGGGCATTCCCAATCAGTCCTTGAATATTGGTCAACAGCGCAGAACCCGCCAGATTTGCGATTCCCAGCGTGCTGTCTCCTCGTCCGAGCGTATTTACAAAGCCTCCTCCAATCAGGGCGATGATTTCGTTTTGGCTCCGGCTGGGACTACTCGTGAGTTCTAGATTTTCAAATAGCTGGCTGGCGGCTCCCGTCGCTCTTGCCTGAATGCGAATGGTTTGTAGCGAGCCTAAACTGGTCGCCAGCAAAGAATTATCCTCAATCTCCGAAGAGGTCGTATTGGCAGAAATGCGGCTGCGCGTCACCTCCGGAACAGAGGCAATCAGACGAATATTGAGGATGGGGTCAAGCCCTTGAGCAGGGGTAAAGGTCGCACTTTGTGCCCCGCCTCGCGCCAAGACAAACTGGGTTGTAAAAAGGTTGACCTGTCCCGCTGTCAGACGAATGGTGCCATTGGGTTTGAGATCATTTAACGAGCCATTAACGAGTAACTCGCCTCGCGCTAGAAAGTTGATGATCGGGGCACGGGTGACACGGACTCGATCGCCCAGCACCAACCGTAAATTCTGTAATTCAACAAACTGATCTGGCTGTCCTGTTGTACCTCCTCCTGTCGTGCCTCCTCCTGGACTGGCGGGAGCGGCTGAGGTGTCAGGAAGTAGCACCTGTCCGTCTGCTAGTTGAATTTCACCCCCAACTTCTGGACTGAAGGCCGTTCCTCGGAGTGCCACATTACCACTCACGCCCCCCTGATACAAGCCTTTGAGGGTAAGGTTGATATCGTTGAGAGCAAGGGCGATCGGCGTATTGACATCGGGATCACTCTGACTCAAGGTTGAGAAAATGGGAATCACGCCCTGGGCTGAGAGGCGACCTTTGCTAAATTGTCCCGTTAGCGGCGTGGTAGCAGCGCCGACTCGAATGCGATCGCGCTCAAAGGTAATCGTGCCTGTCAGATCGGTGATCGGTTCGGGGAGCGCCTGGGCCAAAAGTTGAGCGTTTTGAACCGTGACGACTCCGGTGACGACGGGCTGAAGCAGCGTTCCCCCAACCTGTAGCTGCACATCTCCTTTGCCGTCTACCCAGGCGACTTGCTGAGTCAGCAGATTTAATAAAGCCAATCCTTCGTTTTTGACATTTACAGACAGACTGATCTGATTGCTGTCGGGGAAAGTGGACGCAAACGGCAACTTGATTGGGATGCTGCCTGCGATGCGGAGCGGTTCGGGAGGGGCGATCGTCACCGTCGTGCCAAAGTTGAGTCGAGCGTTGGTGTAGTTAAAGCTGCCAGTGGCGGATTGGACGGGCGTGCCGTTGAGGGTGCTGTCGGCGAGACTGATTTCTCCGATCGCAAAGGGGTTGTCCTGGGTGCCTGAGATAGTGGCGGTGGCGTTGAGGTTGCCTGTGATGCCGATCGGCAGGGGGTAAAAGGTTTCGATCAGTCCAACGGGCAGATTGGTGACTTGCACCTGTCCTGATTGGCTTGCCCCACCAAAATTCCCGGATACATTAATGCGAGCGTCTCCAGATTGCAGGCGTAACGGCAGCAGATTGACGACTCCATTTTCAAAACTGCCTTTGGCGATCACCTGGTCGATTTCAATAATCCGATTGGGGTTTCGCGTAATTTTCCCCTGATCAACTTCGGCAAACGAGGGAAAGGGCCGCCATTCGAGATTTTGCCCGGTCAAGTCAAACTCGGCTTTGGGGGGCGATCCCAGTCCTGCTGAGACGCTGATGTTGCCGTTAAAGGTGCCGCGCACGTCGGCCAATTCGGGAATGTTGAGGTTGCGTCGATCGTTGGCTACTCGCCGCAGAAGCGTATTGATTTCAGAAAAGCGCTTTAGTTGATCAGAAAGGCTGGCATCCGGGAGTCCTACCGTCGTCGGGACAACAGTTTCGGCTCTGCCAACATCCGCCGCCTGCAAAATTTGGGAGAAATCTTGAATTTCAAAAATTCGCAGCGTTCTGAGAACATCTTCGAGTTTGCCCTGAGCGATCGCAACTTTGCCTTCAAATTCGGGAGTCGATCGCAGGTCTACACTGCCTGACAGCGCATAGCGGCTGGTGCCCTTTTGCAAAAACGTATCGGTAAATCGAATCACATTGCCCGTGTTGACAAACCTCGCCTGGATGGTTTCTGGCTCGATCACGATGCCCCGCACTTCTCTGGCAGGTCTGACCACGTTGAGCGACCCATCCGCAACTTGTAGCCGATTGACATCAATATTCAAGTTGCCTGTGAGAAACCGTCCGCCAAAGCTGCCCAATCGCGCTAGATCCACACCAGGAATAATTAAGCCATCTAACGGCAACTGCTGGATCACCACTCGAAAAATGTTGCCTTCTGTTTTGCCTGCAATGATCGCTTGATCTCGTTTGACATTCAGGGCGATCGGTCGATAGTCAGGATTCAACGCCAGGAAGATCTGATCTTTGCCGCCTGCCACGTTGACCGTAAATCCTTGAGTCGGGACGAGGCGAATGCTGCCATTGAGCGGCGAATCAAAGGTGATGCCGTTGAGAGACAGCCCTTTGACGGCGACATCACCAATCACATTCGGTGCGTCAGGCGTTCCGGTGATGCGGCCGGTGAGATCGAGTTGACCCGTGAGATCGGTGACCGGAGGGCGAGGAATCGGTAAGTTAGCCAGGGCGTAGTTTGTGGTTTTGACGAACAGATCCAACCCGGTGACCGCGGGGGAACCTGCGCCTTCGAGTCGAGCCAGAATTGACCCATTGGCGCTAAATCCGGGAGCCGTCGCCTGCGGAATATTCAGCTTGCGTCCATCCCATTGCACTTGAGCGACGATCGGCTGCTCGATCAGCGAAATTCCTTCTGACAGTCGCACCTGACCATTCGCCCGAATCGTCCCCGCACTCAGAGAATTGACCAATCCCGCGACGCGCAAATCGCCACTCAACAATCCACGTAGGTCAGGTGAAAAGCGGCTTAGTTGCAGTCCGCCTCCGGTGACTCGCGCCTGCCATCTTCCCAAACTGGAGGCAATGTCGGCATCAAATGCGCCTGTGCCTTCGGTGAGTCGCGCCTTACCCGTTGCCCGAATGTCTGCGAGATTAAAAGATTTGGTTGTCCCAGACAAATTAAAATTGCCGCTGGCCAACCCGGTTAATTGAGGCACGAACTGTCTTGCTTGAACGCCGATCGCCCGTACTGTCGCTTGCCAATTTTCGCCGATCGTTCTGCCGTTTGCGGTGACCGTTCCGCCACCAACCTGGGCTACGATGTTTCGCAGAATGGTATTGCCGCCCACGATCGCCACTTCTCCTGTCGTGGGATAGGTTGCCTGGGGTGCCTGAAATTGGGCCACCGTCTGAACGCGATCGCCCGCTCCCCTAAGCTGAATCTGGCTATTGACTCGACCCACCGTAATCGGAGGCGCTTGTCCGTTGTTGTAAAGTCTGGCTAGCGTGTCACCCGGAACGTTTTGAGCATTTAGATTGAACGCGATCGTTCTTGGGGGGGCGAGAGAAAGGGTGCCCTGTCCGGTGATTTGTCCGCCGATCGTGGGAGTCGCTTGAAGATTAGAAACAGCCAGATCGAACGTACTCGCATCCAGTCTAAAGTTGGCGCTGGCCTGACTGAGATTCAGTCGATCGACTCTAGCAACTTTGGTATTACGGACAACGCCTGTGAGAACGGGACTGGCGATCGCTCCCGTCACTTTTACATCCGCTCCAACTTCACCCACAGCAGCAAACGGAAGCTGAATCGCAAAGGTCTCAAAAAAGTTATCCAGCGTGACGGCCTTGACCTGAGCAGATAGATTAAATCCTTTCTTGGTGTCTAGTGTGCCCTTGGCCAAAAGTGGAATTTTGCCGAGAGAAGCGCTGACTTGCTCCAAAGTAATTAGCGTTTCTTTAAGTTGCAGTTTGCCATTCGCATTGGTGAATTTTTGCGGTAACTGCGGAATGCTCAACGTCACATTCTTAAAGTCGGCCGTCCCATTCACTAAAGCGGGTTCTTTGGGGCGCAGTTTTACATTCACCTGACCATTGACGCGACCCTGAGTTAGATCAACGGGGAGTTTGACGAGGCGATCGATTTCAGCGATCAAAAAATCCTGGCCGCGAATGTCAATATTGGAGTTTAGCCCCTGCTGATTGAGCGACTCGCCTTTGAGGTCAAAACTGCCGCCCTGAGTTGATTTTCCTTCGGCTTCATAGGCAAAACGCCGATTGCGATCGAGGGGCTTGACTTCTCCAGCTACGTCGGTCAGATTCACCGAAGTCCGCTTGCGGCCGGGTTTGGGAAAGGGAGACAGTTCAATATTGGCTTCTCGTAGCTCCAGCACTTCAAGCTGAGTTCTAATAAATCCCTTTTCTTCCTGTTCTTTGATGGCGGTCGAAACCCACACTCCGTCTCTATCCTGCTCGATATAGGCCGTCGGTTTGATCAGCGTCACATCCAGCTTTAAGGTGCGATTAAAAACTAGCTGAATCGGATTGAATCCAACCTCGACTGACTCGACCGTGGCGCGATCGGGATCATCCTCTGTCGGCGGAATCTCGCTCTTACCAAACCGCAACCCTGTCAGCGAAAACCGTTCAACTTTGCCTAGCTTAACGGGACGATTGAGCAACTGAGTTAGATTGTCGGCGACTAAGGGCGCTAACTCCTGATTGACAAAGACGGTGCCATACCAAACCCCTGCCCCAATTCCTGCAACGGCAGCGATCCCCAACGGGATGCCAATACGGACGAGGCGCGATCGTCGTCTACGAGGGGTGGGGGGCGTACCTTGCTCAGGAGGATTCGTCATTTACAACAGTGGGGAAGGAATTGAGGCGCGTCTAGCGAAGCCTCTATATAGTTACCACACAGGTCATTATTTGGGGAAATGAATTTGAGATTACCGTTTAGAGATGAAATTAACTCCGATTTGGAGACCTTAGCGAAAGCGAATTTTGAGAGAATAATGTAGCGCAAAACCAGCTATTTCCAGCCAAGTCCAACATTTTTGTAAGACTTATCTCCCTTCATGCCGCTCGTGTGAGAACCCGGACTTTTTGGGTCTACGTCGAGCATATTGACTGGTTGCAAGAGCAGGTCAAGGAACTCGACCGCACGATCGCAGAGCAGATCAACCAGTGTGAGCGTTGGCAGCGAACTCAAAAGCTGTGGGTGAGCGTTCCCGGCGTGGGGTCGGTGATGAGTGCCACGTTACTGGCAAGTTTGCCAGAGTTGGGACAGTTGACGCACAAGCAGATCGCTACCTTAGTCGGCGTTGCGCCCTGGAACTACGACAGTGGTCAGATGAAAGGCAAGCGGCGGATCTTTGGCGGTCGTGCGCCCGTCAGGCAGGTGTTGTACCTGTCAGTTTTGGTTGCGGTTCGTTACAATCCGGTGTTGAAAGCGTTTTATAATCGCCTTCTTGATCGCGGCAAGTTAAAGAAAGTGGCCTTAGTCGCTTGTATGCACAAGTTGCTGACGATTCTCAATGCAATCGTGAAACAGGGCAAGGCTTGGCAGCCTCTTGCTGAAGAAGCCAGCCCTGAAAAAGTTGCGCTTCCGGCTCGACATTCAAGATAATCGCTAAATCCCCTAAAAATGGGAGACTTTGAACGAGAAATATTGTCTCAAAGTCCCCAAAAGTGGGGGGGGTGGGGGGCAGAAGCGCTGAACAACGAAGCGAGAAAGCTCCATCGAATTCACGGAAATTTAATCAATCAGGTAAACCGCTCAAAACTGACGATATCAACAAAACTGACATAGAATTACGATTCGCAGAGCCAACGCAATTAAGATGGCTTTGCATCTAGATTTTGAGCTGACTAAGCCCCAAAAGAAAGCTTGATGCTATTATCTTCAACTCACCCGATCTTTTTGACTGACCATGAGAGCGATCGACTTATTTGCTGGGTGTGGTGGTCTTTCATTAGGGGTGCAAACTGCTGGCTTTGAAGTGGCGGCCGCTTTCGACAACTGGAAAGAATCTTGCGAAGTCTATACTGCCAACTTTGATCACCCGATCTTTCAAGCTGATTTGTCAAATGTTGAAGATGTCGGGAGATTTAAGGAATGGCAGCCAGACATCATCATTGGTGGCCCGCCCTGTCAAGACTTTTCAAGCGCTGGAAAGAGAGACGAAACGCTTGGACGAGCAAATCTGACGATCTCATATGCAAAGCTCATTTCCAAAGTCAGACCTGACTGGTTTTTAATGGAAAATGTAGAGCGGATTAAAAGCAGTCGTGTATTGCAAGAAACGCTTTTGATCCTTAAATCGATCGGCTATGGGCTGAGTTCTACGGTTTTAGATGCCAGCTATTGCGGAGTTCCTCAGATCAGAAAAAGATTTATTCTGGTTGGGCATCTGCACTCAGAAGACGGATTTTTGGATCATCACTTGATTAAAAACCAGTCAGTTCATCCGATGACGGTTGATAATTATATGGGCGATCGTTTAGACATCAAGTTTTATTATCGGCATCCTAGAAGCTATGCGCGCAGAGGGATTTTTAGCGTCTACGAGCCGAGTCCGACGATTCGCGGAGTTAATCGACCTGTGCCTAAAAACTACCGCCAGCACGAGGGCGACCTCTGTGACCCCAAAGAAGTGCGTCCTTTGACGACATTAGAAAGAAGCTACATTCAGACTTTTCCAGAAGGCTTCAAATGGCTTGGCACAAAAACCTGTCTAGAGCAAATGATTGGTAATGCAGTCCCAGTAAAGCTTGGGCAATATGTTGCTAACTGCATTCTCCAATACATTCAAGATGACACGCTGACAAAGACCAACGTTGTAGAAGAGCAAGTTGTAGAGAGACAATTAGAACTTTTCATTTGACGAACTGTTCTTGTCTACAAAAAAGCATAAAAAAGGAGGTCATCACGACCCCCACAGCTAATGCTCAGAGTTAACAAACTTTTAGAAACTCAGCTTACTACAGCAACCCGGTATCTAGTCCAGGCTTGCCTGTTGCCAATTCAACCTTGACAATCTTGCCGCCCATCTTTTGAATCCGCTGTTGCTCACGAAACCAGTTGTCGTAAGGAACCAACTTGGTAAAGTAGGTGTTTTGCAGCTCGCGCTGGGTGCGGATGCGAGTCTGGCTAGGAACGCAGGCAGTAACCTTAAACATTCTCATGGGTCTTATTTTCTCCTGAGTAGGCTGAGGATGGTTTTGAATGTTGAGTCTTGAATTAACTAACTCATACCACAATTCAAAACCCGTTACACAAGTGGAATATTTCTCAAAAACTTGGCAAGTTACGATCGAGTCAAAACCTTTTCAGGCGGATTCACAGACTCAAAAGCACCGCAAACCTTTTGGATGGTATATCAAAATTGATGGTTGGAAGGTTGGAAGTCGAGAGGCAATGTTAGATCGCTAAAACCATTTCTCAGACTAGCCTTTGACAAGCTAACACCAAACCCCAGACTTCCAAAACCTCACATTAGAGTGACAAACAATGAGCCATGAATAATGAATTTAATACATCCTTCATCCCTCATTCTTCATCCCTTCAGTTAGCTCAAGCCAGAGCAGATATAGTCGAAGTAAACGCCCATTTCTTTGCCAGCGTCAGAACCGACCAAACCAGCGGTGACTTCTTTCATCGCTTGGATCGCTTGCACCGTTGCACCCACAGGTACGCCCAAAGAGTTGTAGGTTTCCTTCAAGCCGTTGAGCACGCGCTCGTCGAGGATGGAAGGATCGCCAGCCAACATTGCGTAGGTGGAGTAGCGCAGGTAGTAGTCGAGGTCACGAATGCAAGCCGCATAACGACGAGTCGTGTACATGTTGCCACCGGGACGAGTGATGTCCGAGTACAACAAGGATTTTGCAACGGCTTCTTTGACGATCGCAGCCGCGTTAGCCGAGATGGTGGTCGCCGCACGAACGCGCAGTTCGCCTGTTTGGAAGTAGCCTTTGAGCTTTTCGAGAGCAGACGTATCGAGGTACTTGCCTTGAACGTCAGACGTGTTGATAACTGAGGTAATTGCGTCTTGCATGATTTATTCCCGTAAGTCGCGTGGTCTTGATCAATCCTAAAAGGGTGGGCAGCAATTACTGCATTGCACCAATCACGTAGTCGAAGTAGGAGCCAGCTTCAGAAGCATCTTCGCCAGACAGCAAGGAAGCAGCCACGTTTTTCATCGCACGAATGCCTTCTGCAACCGCCGGGATGGGGGTGCCCAAGGAGTTGTACATTTCACGAACGCCGACGATACCGATTTCTTCGATCGGGGTCACATCGCCTGCAACAATCCCGTAGGTGACGAGACGCAGGTAGTAGTCGAGGTCACGCAGGCAGGTGGCGGTCATTTCTTCGCCGTATGCGTTGCCACCGGGGGAGACGACATCGGGGCGCTTTTGAAACAGTTGGTCGCCTGCTTGCTTGACGATGCGCTCACGAGAGTCGGTCAAGGTTTGAGCGATGCGGAGACGACGTTCGCCAGTGGTGACGAAGCCTTTGATCCGATCTAGTTCGCCAGGGCTGAGGTAACGAGCTTCAGCGTCTGCATTCACGATTGATTTCGTGACAATACTCATTGATGGATTCCTCCAAAAGTAGTGTAACCGAGTATGTTTAAACGGGATTTCCCCAAATGGCTTGTTAAGTCTGCACTCAAGCTTTGAAGCTTGCGATTTTGCGATCGTCAGAGGCTTTTGAACCTTGAGGTTTGCTGAGTAAATCCGATTCGCCTTGCGGTTACTTTGATTACACAAGCGTTGTAAGACTTAGCGACCTTCCGTAATTATTTTGCGGTATTTAGTTCACCATCCTGATCACTCCGCAACATTTTGTAATGTTGTTCCTCATGTTTGCATTTAGCGATGATTTGTGCTTTGTGCGTCAATGAGGGAGGGGTTCACAGAGTTGAGAACGATCGCAGCTACAGGGTTAGCGTTTGGGTTTGATGAAACTCCGTTTTCAGCATGTTACGGTTCTTTGAGTCCTTAAGTCAAAGGCTGAAATGTATCGTTTGATTGAGAAGATTTTTTCAGATTTGTTCTAGAGCACTCGTAGCACACTGGCGACGCTAGCAATGGTGGGCAACGCCTGAATCTCGTTTAGTGCCTTGCGAAAATTGCCTTCGCGGACATCGTGGGTGACGACGACAATCTCAGCCGAGCCGTCTCGAATGCCCGTCTGGACAACTGATTCTAGGCTGACTTGGTGATCTCCAAAGCAGGTACCCAGTTTGCCGATGACACCGGGATAGTCTTGAGTGAGAAATCGGGCGTAAAAGCGGGTTACCAAGTCTTCGATCGAGGCGATCGCGCAATAGTGTTGGTGAGAACAGGCTAAAAGCGGATCGAGTAGTGGTTTTCCGTCAGCTTGAAGGAGTTGTCCGCGACCCAGTGTGAGCAAGGCGGCAATGTTGAGCATGTCGGAAACCACCGCACTGGCAGTCGGCCCGGCTCCGGCTCCCCGCCCAAAAAACATCACTTGCCCGATCGGATCGCCTTCAATCAAAATCGCGTTGTAGACATCGTTGACGCTGGCGAGGGGATGAGATTTGGGAACGAGGGTAGGATGGACTCTAAGCTGCAATTGTTCAGGATCGGTGTGGGGTTCTCGTTTGGCGATCGCCAGCAGCTTGATCACAAATCCCAATTTTTCGGCGTAGGCGATATCGGTGGCGCTGACTTGACGAATGCCCTCACAGTGGACTTCAGGAAGCTTGATTCGTCCACCAAAGGCGAGAGAAGCCAGAATCGCAATCTTATCGGCGGCATCCAATCCATCGACATCAGCGGTCGGATCGGCTTCGGCGTATCCCAGTTGTTGAGCGTCTGCCAGGATCTCGGCAAAGTCGCCGCCCTCGGTTTGCATTCTCGTCAGAATGTAGTTGGTCGTGCCGTTGACGATGCCTGTAACGGTGCTGATGCGATTGGCGCAAAGGGATTGTTTGATCGGCTCAATGACGGGAATGCCGCCGCCTACGGCCGCTTCTAACAGAACGTATACGCCTGCTTCGGCGGCCGCTGAGAAAATTTCTTCACCAAATCGAGCGATCGCCGCTTTATTGGCCGTGACGACGTGTTTTTTGTGAGCGATCGCTTTCAGTATTAACGATCGAGCAGGCTCTAATCCGCCGATCACTTCCACCACAATATCGATGTCTGGATCGGTAACGATCGCCTCTAAATCAGTCGTCAACAAGTCAGCAGGGATATCAATTGAGCGGGGTTTGTCGAGCGATCGGACTCCGACTTTGTGAATCACGAGTTCTTGAAGCAGGGGATGTCGCTGAATCGGGTCGCGCAGAATTTCTACCGTTCCCGTTCCGACCGTTCCCAGTCCGAGTAGACCAACTTTAAACGCCACAGGCTTTCCCTATCACAACTGCAATCTCATTTTAGGACTGCATCGGTTCACTCAGAAAATCGATTGGGTGGAGGCGCGATCTATTTTCAGTGATTGAGCATTCACACACCCTGATTCAGTTATGTTGCAATAGCCTCGTTGTGCTGCGGACACTGCCTCTCACATACACATTGTGATGCTTTTGCTAGGTTGACAACCCTATTGAAGTGGAATCATATCTAATGATGTTAAAGCCTTCGTCGGCGATCGGGGGTTGAAAATATGCGGTGATGGAGTCGAATTCTGCCTCAGACATAATCATCGAACCTTCGGGCTGTTCAGCGTTCCGTTTCCGCAGTTGCTCTTTGCACAAGGAGTCAGGCGCAACGATGTAATGAAGTGCATGATTGACTTTAGCTGCTTCAAAAATGGAGCGAAACCATTGGCGTTGAGAAGGAACATTTCCTGGAAAATCTAGAACAACAGATATTCCCTGGGTAAGAATGTCTTGTATGTGCTGTGAGGCTACAGATTTTAAGCGTGACGAATATCTTAAATAATCATCAAAGGTGCTAATCTCTTCTGGGTACAACTTCGACAACCAGAGATCTTCACTGATCAAAATGGCACGATGGTCGGATGCCAGCTTTTTTGATAACGTTGTCTTTCCGGATGCCATCTTTCCGCAGAAAAAGTGTAGAACGGGATTGGTTTTCACGATTCACCACCGTTACATTTTTCTAAGTTTACTTAATGAGTCTAGCGGCTCTGTTGATTTGTGACGAATACTACACCAACAAAATCACCTTTTTGTAAATTCAGCCAGTCTTCCAGGCTCGCTTTTAAGAGGACAAAAATGCCCATCCGTTTGCTACTTAAATTTTAGACGGAAATGCCAGCTGTATAACCGTTTGCTTGAGCGGCTGTAAATAGCCTTGTATTCAACACCCATATCCCTTATTAGTCTCCTCCAAGCAATTATGATGAGGGTGCTATTTGGAAAAGGCTAAAGAAAAGTAGTCCGCAGCGAAAAACTTATTGAAGTTTGCGTCTGAATTATTCTCTAGCTCTTCCAAAGTAGAACTGTTCGCTTTTCCGGTATGTTCAGGAACAAGATTTTGGGTTTACGTTAAATCCCGGAATCCTGCGTCCACTTCTGCATGGTTCTCAGCCCGGATGGAGAGGTGAGATTGTAGTGCAGCGGCGTGATTGTAATATAGTTGTCGCGAATTGCCTGTACGTCGGTCGGTACATCCGTTGGCACATCGGGGTCATCGACATCTTCGAGCAGTTCGCCCGCTAGCCAATAATAGTTTTTGCCTCTGGGATCGGTGCGCTTCTCAAAGACATCGGTGTAGCGGCGGACTCCTTGACGAGTGACGATCGCTCCCTTAATCTTGTCTTGTTCAATGGCTGGCACATTCACATTGAGTAGCGTTAACTCAGACGGCGGATTTTTCTCAAACTGACGCACTAGCAAGCAAGCAAAATCGGCCGCAGGTTGAAAATTTTGAGCAGCAAAGCTAGTCAAACTAAACGCCACACTGGGAATCCCTTCGATCACGCCCTCCATCGCGGCCGAAACGGTGCCCGAATACAGCACATCGGTTCCTAAATTTGAGCCATGATTGATGCCCGACAGTACAAAGTCAGGGGGACTCTCAAGCAGCGCCCAAAGGGCCAGTTTTACGCAGTCAGATGGCGTTCCCGAACAGGCCCAAGCTTTGACGGCGGGATGAAAAATCTCAGTCATCACCTCTGCTCGAATCGGGTCGTGTAAGGTCAGCCCATGTCCTGTAGCAGAGCGTTCTCGATCGGGACACACCACCGTCACTTGATGCCCCGCGTTTGCTAAGGTGTTGGCCAGCGTCCGAATCCCCAACGCATAAACCCCATCGTCATTGCTGATCAGTAATTTCATCGAATCCAGTAAACTAGTAAAACAATTCGGCCCTTTCTTAGTATGACTGCTCAGACGATCGAACTCGAATCTCAACTCGAAGCCATCCGGCAAGAAGCACAACAGGCGATCGCAGCCACTGACACGCTCGATCAACTAGAGCAACTTCGTGTCAAATATTTGGGCAAGAAGGGGCCGATTCCTCAAGTATTGGGGGGAATGGGCAAGCTTGATCCGGCAGAGCGTCCCCGGATTGGGGCCCGCGCCAATGAGGTGAAAGAAGCGATTCAGGGAGACCTCGATCGCAAGCGAACTGACCTGCAAGCGGCGGCCATTCAGGCAAAATTGGAGGCAGAAACGATCGATGTGACGATGCCGGGAGTGTTTCGTCCCCAGGGTCGAGTGCATCCACTCAACAGTACGACGGATTTAGTGTTAGATATCTTCGTAGGTCTGGGTTACACGGTGGCGGAAGGGCCGGAAATGGAGACGGACTACTACAACTTTGAGGCGCTTAACTTCTTGCCGGATCACCCCGCACGAGACATGCAGGACACGCTCTATTTGCCAGATGGCAACCTGCTGAGAACCCACACTTCGACGGTGCAAGTCCGTTATATGGAGTCGAATGAGCCGCCGATTAGAATTGCGGTGCCTGGGCGGGTTTATCGTCGCGATACGGTGGATGCAACTCACTCAGCCGTCTTTCATCAGATTGAAATTTTGGCGGTCGATGAGGGGCTGACTTTCACGGATCTTAAAGGCACGATTAAAGTGTCCTTGCAGGAAATTTTCGGTGATTTGCCGATTCGTTTTCGTCCCAGTTTCTTCCCCTTTACTGAGCCGTCTGCTGAGGTTGATGTGCAGTGGAAAGGTCGCTGGTTGGAGATCTTGGGCTGCGGCATGGTTGATCCAAATGTTCTCAAATCGGTGGGCTATGACCCAGAAATCTACACGGGATTTGCGGCGGGGTTTGGGGTCGAAAGGTTGGCGATGGTGCAACATCAAATCGATGATATTCGACGACTTTATGACAGCAATTTGCGATTTTTAAAGCAGTTTTAACGTAAAGTCAAAGAGCTTTCTCGCTTGGTGGCATTGCTGATTGGAGGGATGAATCTGTGAGAATCGTCAAGCTTTTCGCCCCCTAAATCCCCCATTCTGGGGGACTTTGATTTACGCGATCGCACCTTTAGCGCCCCTCTCGCAAAATCAGCTTTCCCGATTAGTGGAGAACTTTGAATCAAACCTCTTGTCTTAAGAGCGCATTTCTAAATTAATGATCAAGCTTGCTCCTTGCGTTCACCGAGCCGTTGCAGCATGAGTCGAATCATAGATTGCTAAATCATCGCCTCGCTCATTTCCGGTCGTAACTCGTCGTCTTTACTCAAGCGTCGATTTGGATTGATCCAAGCAAATGTCCTCGCTGCGTTCGGGGTAGACGAGACTTTCTGATCTTGATTCAGTTCGCGGTCATGCTCCGTCTATTTAAGCTTTTGAAGTGCGCTCTAATACAAGATTACACTTGGGTCACTTTGAGAACGCCTGACCTTTTCTGGCTCTATATAAAGTTAGTTCAAGTCTATCTTCTAACGTCGTCATCTCCGGATGTTCCAGACTGTATTGCCCTCGCTCCTCCGTTAGGCGAATCTGTCGTCCTTGAAAGTCTGTAAGTGTAAACATCTCAGCATTGGTCACTCTTCAACGACTTCGATCAAGTCTTCGATCGTCACCTCAAAAACCTTCGCCAATTTAATCAACGCTGTTGCATCAACCATTGCCATTCCGGGAGAACGAGCATAAGTTCTGAGAGTGCTATAAACCACGCCTGAACGGTCAGAAACTTCTTTGATTGTCCAGCCTCGCTTATTAGCGAACTCTCGAATTCGCAGCCGCACCAAACCCATGCTTGACAATGACCAGATCTAGTCATTTAATAAAAGTGTCCTTGAAACAAAGATCGCCCCCGTGCCTGGAAAACTCGAAGGGCGTTGCCTCCGGCTGTTGCGAAGCTAACCGTTGTTCTTTCCTCGTAAGAAGGAAGATAACCCTCATGATACCAAGAGAACCGCCGTCCGAAACGGTGGAAACTTCTGCGTACAGAAATCATCTACATCCCTGGTGTATCATTTGTTTTTTACCCAACATGCCGCGAGGAGTTATTGCGCGGTATCGTCGCCGCAGTCATGCCCAATCGCATCTGAGCGTCCTGAAACGTCTGAGTCCGACTTTTACCTACCAGATTGTTTTTGATCCACCCTACCCACTGGAGAATCAGGAAACGCCCCATGAACAATAACGAACGCACGCCTCAAGACGATCGAGAACCCACTCCAAAAGTGACCCCTTTGTCCAGTCAGGAGCGAACGGTTGACCTCCCCGCTCAAAATGGTCGCCTTCCAAAAACGGCTCCCGCAAAAACGGCTCTAACTGGCTTTCAGAATCGAGTCAAAACCTCTCTAAAACAGTTTTCGACTTCTGTGAATCTTCCTCAATCAAAAGTTTCGCCACTCTTAGCAGGGAGCGTTTTGGGGTTATCGGTTGCCTTGATGATTGTGTTGTTTCGTCCCCTGGCTTCCACGCCGCCCACCGTCGAAAATCAAGTTTCCGAACAGCGCAAAACCGTTGCCGAAGATTGGTTTCAACAAGCCCGTGACGCATCTGTGCGCGGCGATCGTTCCTCCGCCATTGCCAACTACACGCAAGCGATTGCACGATCGCCCAAAAATCCCAACTTCTATTACAACCGAGGCATTGAGCATTCTGCATCCGGCGATCGTTCTGCCGCCATCAAAGACTACATGCAAGCGATCAAGCTCGACAAAAATTTTGCAGACGCTTACTACAATCGAGCCAACGCCCACGCCGCCAGCAACCAAATCAAGGAAGCGATCGCCGACTACCAACGCGCCGCCAACCTCTACCAACGCCAGGGTCTAACCGATTACCAGCAAGAAGCGATCGCCGCCGCCAAAAAACTCCAACAATCCACCAGACCCCCCCAACAATAAACACTCCTCCGCCCTCCGCCCTCCGCCCTCACTCTCTCTCGTTATGCCAAAGTGAAAGAGAGAAATGTGTTGCGATGATGAATTGTCACAGGGGCGACTTTCCCCGATCGAAGACCTTCATCACAATAGTAGGTTAAGAAATAAAAACCTCCGTGGTACATTTCTCAATCGTCCTTTCTGTATGGCTGCCCTATGAACAGTGCTTTTCTAGCTCGTCTTCACAGCCCCGATCGACCCGTCATCGTTTTTGATGGTGCAATGGGGACGAACTTACAAGTTCAAAACCTCACCGCAGAAGACTTTGGCGGAGCCGAATATGAAGGCTGTAATGAATATCTCGTTTACACTAAACCCGAAGCCGTTGCCAAAGTTCATCGAGACTTTTTGGCGGCTGGAGCGGATGTAATCGAGACGGATACGTTTGGGAGTAGTTCGTTTGTCTTGGCTGAGTACGATTTGGCGGACAAGGCCTACGACTTGAGTAAAGCCGCCGCAGAACTTGCGAGACGAGTGGCGGATGAGTTTTCGACTCCTGAGAAACCGCGATTTGTCGCAGGCTCGATCGGCCCTGGCACCAAACTGCCGACACTGGGAAACATCACTTACGACACGCTCAAGGCGGCTTTCTCCGAACAGGCTGAGGGCCTGTATGACGGAGGAGTTGATCTGTTTTTGGTCGAGACTTGTCAAGACGTGCTGCAAATCAAAGCAGCATTGAATGGCATCGAAGAAGTGTTTAAAAAGAAGGGCGATCGCCGTCCTCTGATGGTTTCCGTGACGATGGAAATTCAGGGTACGATGCTGGTCGGCTCTGATATTAGTGCCGTGTTGGCGATTTTGGAGCCGTTTCCGATCGACATTCTCGGCTTGAATTGTGCAACGGGGCCCGATCGCATGGCAGAACACATCAAGTATCTATCAGCGCAATCGCCCTTTGTCGTGTCTTGCATTCCAAACGCAGGCTTGCCCGAAAATGTCGGAGGACACGCGCACTACAAGCTGACACCGATGGAACTGCGGATGTCATTAATGCACTTTGTTGAAGATCTGGGTGTGCAAGTGATTGGGGGTTGCTGTGGCACTCGTCCAGATCATATTCAACAACTCGCAGAATTCTCGACTACGCTAAAGCCGAAAGAACGTCCGATTCGTACTGATGGACAAATTATTAGCCGTCCGCTTTACAACTACGTGCCGTCAGCCGCATCAATTTACAGCGCCCAACCGTATGAACAAGACAATTCATTCTTGATTATCGGCGAGCGATTGAATGCCAGCGGCTCTAAAAAGTGTCGCGATTTATTGAATGCGGAAGACTGGGATGGATTGGTAGCACTGGCGCGATCGCAGGTCAAAGAAGGCGCACATATTCTCGACGTGAACGTGGATTATGTCGGCCGCGATGGGGTCAAAGACATGCACGAACTGGTGTCTCGTCTCGTCACAAACGTCACGCTGCCCTTGATGCTCGACTCCACCGAATGGGAAAAAATGGAGGCCGGGCTAAAAGTTGCGGGCGGTAAGTGCCTGTTGAATTCCACCAACTACGAAGACGGCGAAGACCGTTTTCTGAAAGTGTTGGAACTGGCAAGAGAATATGGCGCAGGCGTTGTCGTGGGAACGATCGACGAAGACGGTATGGCCCGAACTGCCGAAAAGAAATTCGCGATCGCCCAACGTGCTTATCGTCAGGCTGTTGAATTTGGCATTCCTGCTCATGAGATCTTTTTTGATCCGTTAGCGTTGCCGATTTCAACTGGGATTGAAGAAGATCGCGAGAATGGAAAGGCGACGATCGACTCCATTCGCATGATCCGCGAACATCTTCCGGGCTGTCACATTACATTAGGCGTTTCCAACATTTCATTTGGTCTAAATGCCGCCGCCCGTCAAGTGTTGAATTCGATGTTCTTACACGAAGCGATGCAGGTGGGAATGGATAGCGCCATCATCAGTGCGGCCAAAATTTTGCCCCTGGCCAAGATCGATCCCAAACATCAAGAAATTTGTCGTCAACTGATTTTTGATCAGCGCCAATTCGACGGCGATATCTGCGTGTTTGATCCCTTATCCGAGCTGACCACTCTATTTGAAGGCGCAACCACCAAACGCGATCGCAGTGAAGATGCCAAACTGCCGATCGAAGAACGACTCAAGCGCCACATCATCGACGGCGAACGCATCGGACTCGAAGACGCGCTCAAAGTTGCTCTAGAAAAGTATCCGCCGCTAGAAATCATCAACGTCTACCTACTGGACGGCATGAAGATCGTTGGTGAACTGTTTGGCTCTGGTCAAATGCAACTGCCCTTTGTGCTGCAATCTGCCGAGACGATGAAGTCTGCCGTCGCTTTCTTAGAGCCATTGATGGAGAAGAAGGAAGCGGGGCGATCGAAGGGTGTTTTCCTAATCGCAACGGTGAAGGGAGACGTTCACGACATTGGTAAGAATCTCGTCGATATCATTCTGACGAACAACGGCTACAAAGTGATCAACCTGGGAATTAAACAGCCCGTGGATAACATCATTGATGCCTATTTAGAACACAAAGTGGATTGCATCGCGATGAGCGGCTTACTCGTCAAATCAACCGCCTTCATGAAAGAAAATCTCGCCGTCTTCAACGAAAAAGGAATCACTGTTCCCGTCATTCTAGGAGGCGCAGCGCTCACACCCAAGTTTGTCCACGACGATTGCCAAAAAACATACAAAGGCAAAGTGGTATATGGGAAGGATGCCTTCTCAGATCTACACTTCATGGACAAGCTAATGCCCGCCAAAGAGAACGCCGAATGGGACGATCTTAAAGGCTTCTTAAACGGCGACGCTTCTCTCTTCTCAGTCGTCGAACCCGAACCCGAAGAACCCACCCCTCACCCCTCACCCCTCACTCCTCACTCCGAAGAAGACACCACTCGATCGCAGTCGATCGATCCCCAGATCCCCCGTCCCACGCCTCCCTTTTGGGGCACCCAAATTCTGCAACCGTCTGACATTCCCTGGCAAGATTTGTTCTGGCACTTAGATTTGCAAGCCCTGATTGCAGGACAGTGGCAATTTCGCAAACCGCGTGAACAAACTCGTGAGGAATACGACCAGTTTTTAGCCGACAAAGCGTATCCCATTCTAGAAACCTGGAAGCGGCGCATTGTCGAAGAAAACTTACTGCATCCTCAAGCCGTTTACGGCTACTTCCCCTGTCAATCAGAAGGCAATTCGCTTTATTTATATGATTCGGAGACAGCCAAGAATGTTGTAGCGGAGTTTAAGTTTCCGAGGCAACGATCGCTGCGTCGTTTCTGCATTGCTGACTTTTTTGCGTCTAAAGAATCGGGTCAAATCGATGTCTTTCCGATGCAAGCGGTAACAATGGGCGAGATTGCGACCGAATTTGCCAAGACGCTGTTTGAAGCCAACAACTACACCGACTATCTCTACTTCCACGGGATGGCCGTCTCAATGGCGGAAGCCCTAGCCGAATGGCTCCATGCCCGAATTCGTCGAGAGTTAGGCTTTGCATCAGAAGACCCCAACAACATTCGCGACATGCTGGCCCAACGCTATCAAGGCTCTCGCTATAGTTTTGGCTATCCCGCCTGTCCCAACATTCAGGATCAGTACAAGTTGTTAGATCTGCTGGGAGCCGATCGCCTCCATCTACACATGGATGAAAGCGAACAACTCTACCCAGAACAATCCACAACGGCAATCATTGCCTATCACCCTGCGGCAAAGTACTTTAGCGCGTAGGCTTCAATTCAATAGACCTCCTGCATGAATAGAATTTTCGATGTCACCTGCCGCTTAGGTCTTGCTCCGTTTGGGTCGGCTTGTGCCCCCTAAATCCCCCATTCTGGGGGACTTTGAAACCGCAAGTCTTGGCTCAAAGTCCCTCACTTGTGGGGGATTTAGGGGGCGTTTCCAGATTCGCGTAGGAGGTCTAATTAACCCATTACCAATTCAGCGAGGTGTGAGCAATTGCATCTCGCTTATTATTTAGGAAATCGATCGTTGGTAGATCTTATGCAAGCCACAGAAGTCGAAAAACGCTACAGCCCAGAAGAGTATCTCTCTCGTGAAGAACAGGCTGAATACAAAAGTGAGTATCAAGACGGAGAAATCATTCCCATGACAGGCGGCTCACTCAATCACAATGAGATTATCACCAATTTATGGATCTTGAAGTCTAAGCTACGGGGCAAGGGCTATCGATTCTTCTCTAGCGATGTCCGGTTGTGGATTCCCAAGCATCGCAAGTTCACGTATCCCGATGTGATGGTGATTCAAGGTGAGCCTGTCCTTTATCAAAACCGTACCGATACCGTTGAGAATCCTTGCTTAATCATCGAAGTGTTATCCAAGTCAACGGAAGATTATGATAAAGGCGATAAGTTTAGATACTCTCGATCGCTTCCCCAACTTCAGGAATATGTGTTGATCAATCAATATGCGTTAGAAGTTCAGCAATACACTAAGTCAGACCACAATTCATGGATCTATCGCGTGTATGAATTACCTGAAGAAGTTGTGAAATTTACCTCAGTTGAGATCGCGATGACCGTCGCCGAAATCTACGAAGGAATCTCTTTTCAGGAAACCAACCCGGCTTGATTGGAGGTTTGATGTAGCGAGCAGTCAATTCTAGCCTTTCTCAAGTGACTCGATCGTGCCGTTCCAAAGCCTTACTTTAGGACTATCTCGGCTGAGGGAGGTAGAGCGATCGTCCCTGTCATAGTCTTAGGAGTTCTGAATAATAATTAGTTGTGATGAAGAACTCATTCAAAAAGCTAGCAAGCACGATCGGGGTATTGGGATTTAGCCTTGCGGTTGCCCTACCCACGTTTGCACAATCTGCTTCTCCCTCAAGCGGCTCGACTGGAAGAGATTCTAACGTCAACTCAACACCTAACGAACCCTCCCAACTCAACCCATCCAGCGGCAGCGAAGCCCCAGCAGCGCGTCCTCAACCCAACGTTCCTAACGACCAAACCAATCCGGGTGGCATCAACACGCCTGCAAATCGTCCCCAAGCTCCCGGTGGGCTAGATGCTCCTACCAACACGTCTCCCAACAACACAACGCCTGGTAGCTCCAGCGACCAAACCAATCCGGGTGGCATCAACACACCTGCAAACCGTCCCCAGGCTCCCGGCGGACTGGATGCTCCTACCAACACGTCTCCCAATAACACGACTCCTGAAAGCCCTGTCCAAAGACCTGTACCTTCACCAGGCTCACCTCAAGGCATCGTAGTTCCCTCGTCGTCTTCGTCTCAGACGTTGGATGCGATCGTTCGTCAAAGCCCTTCTTTTGAGCTATTTAACGCCCTGTTGAGAGTGGCTGATCAGAATGGTGCTTTGAGTACTGTATTGAATGGCAGCAGTAGCTACACTGTCTTTGCCCCAACTGATGAAGCGTTGGCGGCCTTACC
Source organism: Phormidesmis sp. 146-12 (assembly GCF_052939495.1). Classification (NCBI taxonomy): domain Bacteria; kingdom Bacillati; phylum Cyanobacteriota; class Cyanophyceae; order Leptolyngbyales; family Leptolyngbyaceae; genus Phormidesmis; species Phormidesmis sp. 146-12. Next base: position 27,944 of record NZ_JBJPHS010000002.1, read on the forward strand.
TCAAGGCACTTTTAAGGCACTCGTGCAGCCCGAAAACCGCGATCTCTTGGTAAGAATTCTCGAAAACCACATCGTGCGCGGCAAAGTGCTGTCTAATGAAGTCGGGTCACGAGAACTACGATCGCTCATCGGTGAACCGATCGCCCTCACAAGTGCTCCTGTTGTGGGTGCCGACATTCAAACCAGCAATGGTGTAATTCATGCGATCAACGGCGTGATTCTTCCCGCTGATGTGCAGTCGCGTCTGGTGGGTCTAGTTCCTCAACCCATCTCTGGCTCAACGATTCGCTAAAAGTTAGGCAAAATGGGGAATCGATTGAACCGAGCGATCGGTTCCCTGATCGAACTACATTTAGTCAAGACCACATTTAGTCAAGCTACATCGTCAAAGACTGCGAATTTGATTCAATCAGCTTTGACAAATCCTGGAGAAAGGCGGCCGCATTGGCTCCATAAATAATTCGATGATCGCAGGTAATATTCACCTGCATTTGGCGCTTAACTCCTAATAGCCCATCTTCTGTAGCGACGACTTGAGGACGAGAAGACCCGATCGCCAAAATCGACCCCTGGCCCGGTGGCAAGATTGCATCAAAAGAACTCACGCCAAACATCCCTAAATTAGACAGCGTAAAGGTTCCAGAACTGTATTCATCAGGCTGTAGCTGCTTAGAACGGGCGCGATCGACCAGATCTTTCCAGGTGCGAGACAGCGAATAAATATCCATCTGATCGGCGTTTTGCAACACGGGCGTGATCAGTCCGCCATCATCCATTGAAACGGCAACCGCAACGTTAATTGCACCATTTTGACGAATGCCCTGATCAACGTAACTCGCATAGAGCAATGGATGCTTTTGCAACGTGACCGCGACTGCTTTCGCCAACAGGGCCGTCATCGTCACGCCCTTTGACTTAAGTTGTTTGTAGAGTTTGTCCAGTCCATCCGTCGTGATCGTGTATCCCACATGAAAAGTCGGCACCTCCAGACTGCTCAACATCGATCGCACAACCGCATTTTGCAGCGTGGTCATCGGTGTGGTTTGTCCGGGCTGGAGGGGAATTGGAGCAGGCGCAACAGGCGCTTTTTTGACCGCAGGTGCGACGGGTGCAGCAGTCGGGACAACCGTCGGAGCAGGCGCAACCTTGCCAACGGCTGCTTCGACATCTTCGGCGACGATCCGACCGTAGGGGCCGCTGCCTCTCAGCGTCGTCAAGTCTACCTTCAAATCCTTAGCTAACTTCTTAGCGCGGGGCGACGCGACGATCCGACCGTTTTCGCGAATCGGGCTGTTGCCATTTGTGGCAGTGGGGGGGGATGAGACAGCGACGGCTTCTTGTCTCGCTTGAGTCGTGGCGGCCGCAGGGGCAGAGACAGCGGCGGGGCTTTCGGCTTGCTGTTGGGCGGTTTCGATTTCGGCTTCGGTTTCTGCAATCAGCGCGATCGCCATTCCCACCGGGGCTGATTCACCCGCAGGTGTGACGATGACAGCCAGGTAGCCTTCATAAAAAGACTCCACATCCATATCTGCTTTGTCAGACTCGACCACGACGACCGTTTCGCCCTTCTCGATTTTGTCGCCGGGAGATTTGACCCAGGAAACAATTTTTCCTTCGGTCATCGTAGAACTGAGCGCAGGCATGAAGATTTCGTTAATCATTGCGGGGTGTCCGGGTCAGAGGGGTTAGCGACTCGCTGGGGGGAGTGGGGGCGTTTGCACGCAAACTTGCAGATTAAATTTTATCGGATTGGGGACAACTTGGGCATTTTTGAGGCTTGTGGGTTTTGAACCGTTTTTGAGACTAGAAACCACGACCTCTTCGAGATACCTGCAAGGAGTCGCATTGACTGGACAGGGTTGCGTGCCAGCGTAAAGCATTTTTCCCCTCAAAAACCGTGCGTTGTAACACACCCTGGCTCAACGAATTTTACGCCCTTCACAGCACTCTATTGAAACGCCAGGGGCTGTGGATTGAACAAAACCAAAGATCTGTGGGTATGTCGGGCGATCGCGAGACGCACCAAACTCGATCGGTGGCAGTGCGTTTCAAGGCTCAACACACCCTACAGATCACGATTTACTTAATTTATGATTCTAAACGTCGCCGCGAATTTCTTCGACGATGCCATCGCGCAGCAAAATTTCAACGTTCATTTTTTCGATCAAATTGTCGCCTGCTTCGATGCGAAAAATGCTGTTGACCTGTCCCTGGCTAACTTCTTGATCTAAGTCGAGCATTTGAACTTGCTGAAGCTGCTGAAGAATCTGATTCTTTTGCTCCAAAAGCTCACTTTTTCTTTGATTAAACTGCACCTTAATATTTTCGATCTGCTGAATCGTTTCGGGGCCAGGCGGTTGAATGGTTTGCCGTTGAATCTCAGAGACAACCTGCTGCAACTGCATCTCTAACTGCTGCAACTGAGTATCAATTTGATTGAGTTGTGTCTGGAGTTGTTGTTGGGCTTCATCCTTCCAACGGGGCGTGACGATCGCCTTGACGTTGACGTTTCGCTGCAAGAGCAGATGAGACTTTGAGACATCCATAGATACTGTAAGTTAAGCGTGAGTAAAGAAATCTTGCTGTCGAAGAACGATCCCGTCTGTCAAACAAACATCTCGTCAATGATACCTTGGTAGCGATCCATCACAACATTTCGACGAATTTTCAAGGTTTGGGTGAGTAGACCATTTTCGATCGTAAACGGTTCAGCAATTAAGCGCATGGGCCCGATGCGATCGTCGGGTCGGTAGCCTGGACGCTCTTTGACCAATCGATTCACTTCTAGACGAAAGAGTTCCTGGACGGATGACTGAGCGATTAGAGAAGAAAGATGAGTGTCGGTGAGGCCTTGCTCGATCGCCCATTTCTCAAGGGCTTCTGCATTGGGAACAATCAGCGCTCCCAGAACTTTTTGGTCTTGACCGACGAGCATCACTTGATCAATATAGGGACTTCGCAGACAAGCATTCTCGATCGGTTGCGGTTCAATGTTTTCGCCGTTGGTGAGGACGATCGTATCTTTGGCGCGCCCCGTAATGATCAGATCGTTGGCAGCGGTCACCATGCCCAAATCGCCGGAGTTAAACCAGCCTTGAGGGTCGATCGCTTTTGCCGTCGCTTCGGGATTGTTGTAGTAGCCCTGCATGATTTGTGGCCCGCGCAGTAATACTAGCCCCCGTTTTCCTATCGGTAAAGGTTTGAAGGTTTCGGGATCGACGATGCGGGTTTCTGTATCGGGAAGCGGTTCGCCATCGGCTCCTCTGACATTTCGCCACGGACGACGGGCGTGAGTAATCGGGGAAGTTTCGGTCAAGCCATAGCCACCGATGAGAGGAATGCCCACGATTTCAAAAAAGTCTTCTAAGTGATCGGCGATCGAGCCGCCCCCACTCACCCAAAACTTGATCTGCCCGCCCGTTCCGGCTCTCACTTTTTGATAAACCAGTTTGTCTCCTAGCTTGTGAAAGACCCACAGTGATCCCGCTTTGATCCGAGCAATCAGGCGATCAAGCGCAGACGGATTCAGGTTTTTGAGCGACAGATTTTGGGCGACGCGGTTGGCTTCAACATACTGATGACTGATGTCGAGAAAGAACTTGACTAGCTTTTGTTTGCTGGCAGGCTGGTCGCGAAACTGTTTTTGAATGCCTTCGTAAATCGACTCCCACAAGCGCGGCACACCGACCATATAGTGAGGTCTACAGTCTTTGATATCTTTTTTGACGCTGCGAATGTTGGTGTAGGTTTGGGTGACTCCGTAGGCGAGAACGAAATATTCAAACGATCGCTCATAAGCGTGCCAGATCGGAAGGATGCTAAGAACGCGCTCGCCGGGTTGAGGCTGGGCGACCGCATATGCGCCTGTGATCTGATGGAGCAAATTTCCGTGACTGAGCATCACCCCTTTGGGCATTCCTGACGTGCCAGAGGTGTACATCAAGGTCGCTAAGGTTTGACGAGTTTGGTGGACGGGTTGCAGTTGAAACGTTTTGCCCAGCGCCATCACCTGAGAAAACGTGAGCATCTTGAGCGAGTCTTCGGAGGCGACGGATTCATCAGACAGCAAAATCACAAACTGAATCGGCAGATCATTTAAGCCATGTTGCAGTTTCTTGAGCAAGTCTTGATTTTCGACCACTAGCCCGATCGCGCCGCTATCTCTCAAAATAAATAGCAATTCATCGGGGTCAGCCTGAGCGCCTCGCACCACATTGGCCGCGCCCGATCGCATGATTCCCTGGTCAGCCACTAGCCAGTTAGGGCTGTTATCCGCAAACAGCGCAATGCGAGGCGGAATCGATTCTGAAGAGACGGCTGAAATGCCCAATGACTGTAACCCAGCCGCAAACTGCTGCATCCGTTGATATAGCTCGGCATAGGTGAGCGTGACGGCGGGCTTGCTGTGGGGGTTGTGGACAGCGGGAATCTGGGCAAAGTTGCGAGCGGCGATCGTCCAAACTTCTGGCAGAGATTGCACCGCATGATAATCGACGGCTGGCTGACTAGAATGAGCACTCATCGCGTTAACTCCTAAAAGAACGTTTGAAGCTGACCGTAAAATCGCGTAAACGATGCGCTTTGCTTAACAGTATCGTTGAGATTTTTTGTTGCGAGACTTCTGAGGACAGAATCCATTGTGTCTCAGTCAGGCTATTTGAGCGATCGTCTCTTAACGATTTGACGCATCGATTGAGCTTGATAGTTGAGTGGGGTTCTGTTCAAAAACGAGTTGAGGACTTGAATTGATCGCCCCTGAAAACTAAGCATGAGAACAGTCGATCCTACTCACAAACTTGCTGAGAGTCGCGATTCTTCGCTAGGCTTTGAGTGAATTACTTTAGAAAACAGCACATCAACATGCCAAAAGCTATTTGGAACGGAACCGTCATTGCTGAAAGCGATCGTTGTGAAGTCGTGGAAGGCAATCAATATTTTCCGGCTGACTCGATCAAGCGTGAATACTTCAAAGACAGCAGCACTCATACCACCTGTCCCTGGAAAGGAGTCGCCAGCTACTACACCGTAGAAGTCGATGGACAAGAAAACAAAGATGCCGCCTGGTATTACCCCACGCCCAAAGATGCTGCCAAAAACATCACCGGATACATTGCATTTTGGAAGGGGGTAAAGGTAGAGAAGTAGAGGGTGAGGAGTGAGGCGTAAAACTTGCAAAGCGAACAATTTGAATTCATCCTTTCATCCCTCCTCGCGCAGCGGATTACCCCCAAAGGGAGAACAGATCATCGAAGTTCTCCCTCATCCCCTGCTTGACCGACAAAACTCAGGAAAGCGAGAAAGGAAGCTAGGAGGGAAGTAGTGCATGATTTAAGCTGAGAAGTAACCACACAAATCAGTCAAAACAAATCAGTCAAAACAATGTCACTGACTTTCCGCCTCTATGATGCGCTGTCGCAATTTCTGAGTCAAGGCGAGAATGAGTGGAAAGATGCGCGTCACCTGCCGACTTTGTGTTGGATGATGATTAGCATCGTGCAAAGCCAGAGCGGGCATCTCAATGGGTTTGGGGTGTCTGTCAAGAGCCGAGCAAAGATTGCCCAGTCCCACCCAAGACGGTTTCGACGCTGGCTGTCCAATCGAGGCATTGATGCGGTGTCAGCTCATCAAGCGCTGATGAAACAAGCCTTGTCTGAGTGGAGCAACGACCGGATGTATTTAATCAAGCAGGCAAACGGGGGTTAGACCGGAGTCAAGTGATGTTGAATTCTCTCAGCCCAAACCTGATTATCTCGTACCGTTAAGACAATTTTTTTGTAGAATTCGTCCTCAAGTTCGAGGGTTAGAAAGTGATCGCTCTCCTGCACATACCAAAATTCTCGCCCGCGATCGCTGTAATAAGTTCCCGCTCTGATTACACCTGGCAAAAATGTGCCTGGCATCCGCAAATCGAGCCAATTGCTGTCAGGCTTTGCGATCGTCACTTGTCGAATATGATCGAGTGGAATCTCGAGCGTTTGATTGAAGAAAAAAGCGCAAATCCGCTCCCACAGACTGAGATCAATGTGTAAGAGATCGTTCTGAATGGATAATTGCATTTCAGTTTACCTCAAAGCTTTTTATATAGCAGTCCTAAATTAGTCGTGAAATGCAACGTTGATTGCGCCCTCTAGATCCCCTAAATTTGGGGGACTTTAGTTTGGGTGACTTTGAACCGTAAATCATTCTTAAAATTACGTGAATTCGATGAAATCTTTCGCTGCGGTTGTTAATCCAGGCAGCCCCCTAAATCCCCCAAAATTGGGGGACTTTGAACCCAAAATCTTGTCTTAAAGTCCCCCAATTTTGGGGGGTTGGGGGGCAGAAGCGCTGAAGAACGAAGCAAAAAAACTTCATCGAATCCACGTTAAAATTGGGGAATTTTTCCATCTTAAAGTCCTCCAGAATGGGAAATTTAGTGGGCTTTCCGAGATCTCGCAACTCAAATCGGATTGCTACATACTCTCAGGCTAACTTTTTAATACAGATTCATGCTGTGCCAAAAGTCATATTGAAGCTAAATTTTCTGACGATTGTTACAGATGTTGTTACAGATATTGTTTCAGAACATTCGCTGTAGATTCTGCTGTTTTTGTCCAACTAAACTCACTGGCTCTGGTAAGACTCAGTTGACGCAAACAGCTTCTCAAAGAGGAGTCCGAAGCGATCGCCTCCATTGCTTCCCCAATTGCGCCCACGTCATAAGGATTAACTAGCAAAGCTGCATCCCCCGCCACTTCTGGCATTGAGGACAAATTAGACGTAATCACCGGAGTTCCGCAAGCCATCGCTTCGAGAATTGGCAAGCCAAACCCTTCACACAAACTGGGAAACACGAGCGCGATCGCCTGATTGATCACCGTCGGCAACTCAGCATAAGGAACATAACTCAAGAATTTAACGCGATCGGTCAAACCCAATGCTTCAATTTGAGCCGTGAGAACGGGTGTATGGCGGCGATCGCTGGGCCCAGCAATCCACATCTGAGCGTCTGTTTGCAGCGTTGAAAAGGCTTGAATGACTCGCTGCAAATTTTTATAAGCGTCGTGACGACCGATATATAAGAAGTAATTTTGAATCGGCAAATTGAGACATTGAAAGTGACTGGAATCGTACGCTAAAGGCACGATCGTCATTTTTTGAACCGGAATTTTATAATAATGTGCAGCATCATTTGCCGTCGCTTCTGAGTCACAGATAATCTGTTTTGCCTGACCCAAAACTTGAGGAATATAGTATTTGAAATAAGGGGTTAGCGGAGAAGACCACCGAGGAAACTTTAGAGGAATTAAATCGTGAAGCGTAACAATCGATCGACAGTTTGAAAACAAAGGCGCTTCAGGAATCGGAGAAAATAATAGATTTCCCTGAAGTTTTTGATAAAGTTTGGGGAGTTGAAATTGAGTCCAAACCAATCGAGAAAAGTGACCTTTGCTGCCTTGATCAGGAGTCATATTCCCCGGAATTGAGTAATGCTTAAATCCAGAAAACTGCTGCGGACTTAACAACGTCGGCTCTAAAGATTGAAGCTGAGAAACCAAATTTTTTGCATAGATTGTGTGACCTGTGGGCTTGGTCGCCAAAAAAGATAAGTTGATGAGTAACTGACTAGACAAAATTCTTGTAAACCATCACGACATTAGAAGTTTATAAGCATTCAGAGTCGCTTTTGCAGTATTTTCCCAGGAGTATTGCTGCGATTGCACCTTACCTTTTTGAATCAAGCGATCGCGCAGTTGAGGATTACTAACGACTTGCAAAATCGCTTCGGCAAGCTCACTTACATCTTCAGGATTGATCAAAATCGCCGCATCCCCCGCAACTTCTGGCAACGAGGACGCATTCGCCGCAACCACAGGCGCACCCAACGTCATCGCTTCTAACACAGGTAACCCAAACCCTTCATAGTGAGAGGGATACACAAAAACATCTGCCCTAGAATAAAACAAAGCCACTGAGCGATCGGACAAATAGCTGAGATGATGAATCGAGTTTTGGTAGGGCGATCGAGCAATTCGCTCAAAGATTTCTTCATATAGCCAGCCTTTTTGACCAATCAAGACAAGCTGATGATCAAGTCGATGTTTTTTCTTTAACTGATCAAACGCTGCAATCAGATTAATAATATTTTTGCGCGGCTCGATCGTACTGACGAACAAAATATAGGGTTTTGAAAAGTCGTATTCAACAAACTTCTCAGATTCAACAGCCGTGTCTGAACGGTATCGACTGGCTAAAGGAGTCACGACAACTTTCTCAGGCTTGACACCCAAAAATCGAACAATATCTTGTTTAGAACTTTCAGAAATCGTTAAAACTAAATCAGTCCACTGTAGACAGCGCTGCACCCGATTTGTATACGCTTTAACGGTTGAATTTGCATACTCCGGATACCGAACAAATGTTAGATCATAGATCGTCATTACTTTTCGAGAATACCGAAATGGAAACACCGTGTAGTTCGTGCCATGCACAATATCTGGAGCGCCAAAAGATCGTTCAACTTGAGGCAAAAACAACCCAGGAAACTGAATCAATAGATTAGACAACCGAACCGGAATGGGAAACGATCGCAGATTTGAATACTCCCGCAAATACTCCGGAAACGACAAATTTCCTTGTAACCAATTCTTTAACCCTGGTTGATAGATAAGCGTTAATTCAAAAGAGTCTTGCGATCGTAGCTCACCCAATGCCTCAACCAAGTTAGCCACATACAAGCCAATGCCGCTGGGTTTGGGCAAAATGGGAGTCGCATCGATCGCAATTTTCAACATTCCAACGTCTCAATTTAGGGCTTGCGATCGCTCAGTTCTTTCAGATCGTGGTCAACCAACAGTTCGACTAATTGTTCAAACGAATATTCAGGTTGCCAGTCTAGCTGCTTGCGAATCTTGTTGATCGAGCCAACAAGCTGCACCGATTCATCCGGGCGATAAAACGACGGGTCAACCGACACATAATCTTGCCACGTCAGCCCCACCGATTTGAACGCACACTCGACCAACTCGCGCACCGAATGCGTTTCCCCACTGGCGATGATGTAGTCGTCCGGTTGGTCTTGTTGCAGCATCAACCACATGGCGCTGACGGCATCTTTGGCATAGCACCAATCGCGCTGGGCATCGAGATTGCCTAACTTTAACTCATTGGCCAACCCCAACTTGATCAGAGCAGCTCCACGGGTGATCTTGCGAAACACAAACTCCGTACCGCGTCGAGGCGACTCATGGGTGTACGTAATACCGCAGCAGGTATACAGCCCGTATTGTTGGCGATAGTTGATCGTCATCCAGTGCGCGTAAGCTTTAGCAACCCCATAGGGATTTCGTGGTCGAAAGGCCGTGCGCTCAGTCTGAGGCGACTCATCGGGTTGCCCAAACACCTCACTGCTCGACGCTTGATAAAACCGAGCGTTTGGATAACAGCGGCGAATCGATTCTAAGAGTCGAGACACGCCCAAAGCAGTGTATTCAGCCGTGAGCGCGGGTTGAGTCCACGATAGAGGCACGTAGCTTTGAGAGGCTAAGTTATAGATTTCGTTTGGTTGGGCCTGCATGATCGCGTCCATGAGTGAACACTGATCGAGCAGATCGCCAGAGAGAATCTTCACCTCGCCCGAAAGATGACTGATGCGATCGACATTGCCAGAACTCGATCGGCGCACCAGACCAAAAACTTCGTAACCCTTGGAAAGCAGAAGTTCGGCAAGATAAGAACCGTCCTGCCCTGTCAATCCTGTAACGAGTGCTCTTTTATGCATGTATCAAGACTGCCATTCTTACAGTAGAGTGAATTTGTTCAATCTTAGATTCAGATGCAGCCATGAGTCGCCAAATTGACACTTGAGAAAGAAGGTTTCGCCAACTCTGGTTGTTTTTGAAGATCGTGTAATCAAAATCCAAACGTTCCTTAGTCCTCAATTCGCTCATTTTCTTGGCGCGTACAGGCGACGTAGTACAAATAAGAATTGCGTGGATTATCGTTAAGACCCGATTCGGCAAAGATTTCTTCCGAAATAAACCGTTCGGCTTGAGCAGATTTAGAAAATTCAGCAATGCCTTTGGTTTGAATAATCTTGAAGTGATGCTGTTCTAGCATTTCGATCAAATCGTCATAGTAATATTCCAATTTATGCTCAGGATGAATAAATCCGTAGGGATTTTGAAGTTGAGTGATTCTGCGATTGGGGGTATCTAGCGCAAAGACTCCATCCGGCTTTAACAGCTTGTAAACTTGCGAAAAGATCAAGTGAGCATCTTCTCGGCTGACATGCTCGATCGATTCTCCTGACCACACCAGATCAAACGAACCTTCTGCAAACGATCCTAAATCAGACATCTGCGTGTAAATGTATTCAATCTCGCAACCGTTGTGATTGAATTTAGTCTCCGTCTCCACCGAAGGAATGATGCGCTGATCGGGCGGCAAATCAATGATCGTGAGCTTTTCGGGCGAGTAGGGATACCCAAAACTGAGCAGCGCCCCGATCGGGTCACCTGGGTTTGCACCACCGAGGTCTAGAATCGTTTTAGCAGGTGGCAGCAAGGTTTGCACCATTTCACATCTCGCTTTGTGGACGGCACCCCAAAACTCTGGTGGATAGCTGGTCATCACCTTTTGAGAAAACTCATTTGACTCTAAAATAGCTCTCACCAAATTGTGCCGAGAGACCCCTTGCTCTAGCAGTTTTGACCAATTCACCAGACCCACGGGATCGATTTTTCTTTCTAAGACAATTTGATAGAGGTTTTCTAAAAAGTCTCGATTAGAGCTTTTGGGCGTGAACAGGTTAGACAGTTTGCTCAATGCTTTATTCTTGATCATTGCTTTTGCAGCCTCCTAACCTATTTTTGAGCGTTGCTGTGGGGAGATTATACTACAGTCCGATTCTGTCAAAATTAGACTTACAAAATTGAGCGATCGTGGCTGAAAGGCTCTCTCAAGTCACTGTTTAGTCAAGTTGATTCTAATGAAAGCCATTTCTTTTGAAAACTCGTGGAGTAGACGCTGCTTTTAAGTCACTAACATTCATTTACAGATTATGGTGACAAACAGTTTCTGAGTCATTTGCCCAGCAAGATATTGCATAATAAGCCTTTTACGACAGTCCTCATCTAGTCATTGAGCCAGCCATGTTAAAAGTTCCTCAACATTTTAATTGTCCAACCTGTAAGTCACCGCTCAAAAAAGTTAATGCTTCAGAGACAACTCAGGGTCGGATGAAGTTTGGCGCACTGGTTTGCGAGTCCTGCGATCGACCCGTGGGTCAGGTCAGCTTTGGCAAACTAGATTTTCTGCGGGTGTCGGATGCGATCGTGTCTCAGTCAGAATCAGCGCCTCACATCTGCGAAGATTTTACTTACAAGCGGGTTCCCTGGCACGATGCAAGCATTCGATCGTCAGGCATGTCTAGATATGATTTGGGCTGGACTCCCGAAGGATTTGCAGGCGTTTTATTTGCAGATGACAAAACAGATTGGGAAATTATCATTGAAACCAATGCGACAGATTTAGGCATTCGTTGTCTGTCTCATAGCTGGAGTGGCGCGATCTATGTCACCGTTAATGGACAAGATGAAAAATACATCGATCTCTATGACGAACATAAGGGCGATATTAAACGCTACCCAATTTTTCAAGACCTGAGTGGATCTAAAACTGTAAAAATTCGCCCTGCGGATACTCACAAATCTCCCCACGGTAATCAAGTTTTCTTCTCAGGGTATGATGCCTGCTTTAACCAAAAACAAGGTGCAGATTCACTTGCTCGATCGGAGGTTAATCGAGGTAACAGCTTTCCACCAATGTATGAGTGGGTGTTGCCAAAGCTGGCAGAAGACGCATTTGTTTTAGACTGTGGGTCGGGCGATCGCTGCTTTAAAGATTCGCGCTTTGTCGGGTTTGAGTATATGTCGTTTGAGCTACCGGATGTCTTTGGCGATGGTCATGCGCTACCCTTTGCCAATGAAGTGTTTGATGTGGTCTTTAGTCAAGCCGTCATGGAACATATGCGAGACCCCTATCTAGCAGCCCGCGAAATTGCACGAGTGCTAAAACCCGGAGGATTGGTTTATGTCGAATCAGCGTTTATGCAGCCGCTCCATGCAGTTCCCTATCATTTCTTTAATACAACACCCTGGGGCATTGAGGAGCTATTTACCGACGCTGGATTGACGGCTGAGATGACTGAATGGTTTGGTGCATTATCGGGCAGTATGCAGTGGTATTTAGACTGTTGTGGCGGTGGTCAGTTGTCTAAGTTAGAGCGCACCCTTCTGATGAGAATTTTACGCAAAGTCGATCGACAAACTAACTACGAGTCCTTGAAGCCGATCGCCAGCGCTGTGGCCTTTTGGGGAATTAAGCCTGGCGAAACTCATGCAAAATGGAAGGCTGCTTTACAGGGAAGCGATCGCCCCACGTTTAAGTATTAAAGATTGGCGTAAATTTGATAAAGCTAGTTGCTTCGAGTTAGTTTGCAAGATGTTACCACTGCGGAATCCGCATCACCCGTGGGGGACTTTAAACTAGCGTTGTCTTAAAGTCCCCCAAAATGGAGGGTTAGGAGGCAGAAGCAATCTATTTGATCGCTTGAACTTGCATCTCGTAAAAGCCATTGACAAGCAGGGCGTTGGTGCAGGTGACCTCTCTAAATCCACAGCTTGCAACAATAGCCGATAGCGACTGAGCGCTAAACATGTTGTAGTGAAAGTTGCCGCCGTAATCCTGGGCCCCGTAGGTAATTTTTCTCAAAGCATCCCAGGAGAAATTCCCTTTTGAATACTCCATCAGCATATGTTCTGCGTCAGGGCAAATAATCACAAGCTTGCCGTTTTGTTTGAGCAGATCATACCAGTAGGGTAAAACGTGAGTCTTAAGCTCATATTCCGGCATATGTTCAACTAGGTGAGCCGCATAGATTTCTGAGACGCTGCCTTTCTCAAAGGGTAATTGACTCACATCTGCAATCACATCTACGCCAGGAAGACTTCTCTCATCTACATTGATGTAGTCCTCCATGACTTTTGTTCCACAGCCGAGATTGAGTCGTAGATCAAAACACTGGTCAAGTTTGGCTGGGTTGAGAATCGAGGGTGCAGCTTGCGTTTTTGCTTGATAAGAAAGCTCGCTTCTGATCACTTCCCCTTCAATAATGACTTGAATTCTGGTCTCATCCAGCAGTCGCTTTAAATCTCGCAGATCTTCTCTCAGATCACTAATTTCTTGTTTAATCTCTTGCGTGGTTTCTTCAGCCCTTTCTCTAATGTCAACTTTCACACTAGAAATTAAATTGAATAGCTCTGTCTTAATAGTTAATAACTCAGTGTCCATAATTTCTTGCCTATCTTCGATTCGCCTTTCAACCTGTTCTAGCTTATTCTCGAAGCTCTGGCGCGATCGTTCTAGTTCAGATTTTAGTTGATGGTTTTCGGCGACCAGCGTGCGGTTGATCAGCGTCTGCATCTGCATGGAGTTGTACAGCACTGAATGAATGAATTTTGCCGCCTTGGGAACGATCACCCGGTTAGCGATCGAGTTCAATACGCCCCAGCCGATGATCTTGGGTTTGGTAACTTCCCAGTCTGCCCGCAGATCAGCAGGATTGGCTCCATCTAAAGGAGTAGACACGTTGGCATCGGTGGCATGTTCCATCTTTTGAAGCTCTCTTTCTCGCTTGACGACTTCTTGTTCAAACTGCTCGATCGTAGGGTGGCTAAAGGACTTAACTGTAATCAGAGCCTCCATCAACGTTGTGTAGCCTTTGACGCTGGCTTTTGCCATATTTCTCGCCGACAACACCTCAACTCTCCGCTTTGCCCCAACGCCTAGCCGCTGTCTGAGGTGATCATCCGTGACGAGCTTGAGAATTTTTTGTGCCAAGTCTTTAGGATTGTCAGGCTCAAACAAAAGCCCCGATTCGCCGTCGGTCACGACTTCAGGAATTGCCCCGGCTCTCGCCCCGATCACAGGCTTTTGGTGAACCATCGCTTCGAGCGCCACCAGCCCAAACGATTCGTAGCGCGAAGGAAACACCATAAAGTCACAGTTGGCATAGAGCAATTCTCGCCGCTCTTCGGTGACCATGCCGAGAAACTGTACGCGAGTTTGCAGGGTGCGGTTTAGAATCGATCCGACCTTTTCTTGCCAACCTTCGATGTCTTTGCCCGCAATCCAGACTGAAATGCGCGAATCTTGAGGCATGAGGATTTTGAGCGCTTTGAGAAAGATATCAATGCCTTTGCGAGACTCTAATCGCCCGATAAAGAGAATTTGAATTTCTCCACGCTGAAGATCTTTGGGTAGCTCGCCGTAGTTTGTAAAATTGCTGTAGGCAGGCCAGGGCTGTACGCCGAGTAGCTGCACCGACCAGCGATCGTCCGGTTCTACTTGATAAGCCGACACAAAAGAGTCTTTGACGCTCTGACTGATGGCGACCACCGCATCTGCATGACTCACCAACGCCTGTTCCATTTCTGCACAGAGTTTCAAGTCTTGATTCATTTGCCAGCCGTTGATCTCCATTGAGACTAAGAGTGGCGTGACCAATCGAACCATCAAAGGCACCTTGAGCTGAGAACGGTACGCCAAAACGCCAATACTTTCAAAATCCCAGACCGCCGATTCAATGACGCTAATGGGGCGATCGTGGTGAATCGTTTCAGTCAGTTTGGCGACCTTTCTAGACCAGGCCAGATTTTTAGACAAAATTGGATATTCAGGCAAACAGTCTGCATACTCCACCACGGCCACTTGAATATGAGTAAACGGGCCGACGACAATCGTCGCATCTTGAACGCCACGACTGATCACCGTCACTTCATGCCCTAGCTGAATCAATTCTCTAGCAAGGGTTTGATTGTATGCGCCAATGCCTCCAAAAGCGTGCGGCGGAAATTCTTGAGAGATGATCAGAATGTGCATTTTTTGCGGCAAAGGGTTAGCGGGGGAATGCGTTTCGACAACCTCTAAGTAAGGCAGAAATGGCAAGGTTGGAGCCGTGAGCGATCGAGAAAATTTTCGAGGAAAGCAGGCATCATAATAACCGCGCAAAGCCCCTGCGATCGCGCAACTACAGTGATAGAGCGCCTCTTTTAGCCCCAAGTCGCCGCCATACCAGGCTCGAATAAATTCTAGACATCGTTGCTTAAGAATATTTTTTGCGGTGATTGCCACTCTTTTGACGATAGAAGTGGTTTTATTGGCATTCTTCATACCAAAGTAAACTGTGTTTTTGGAAATAACTTTCCAGTTAAAGTTGTATTTTCCTAAACGGTTGTGGCTTTGAGCAAACTCATGTCTAACGTAAGCTTGATTGGCGTTTGCGAGTAGACCGCCTGCCTGCTGCAATCTTACGGCTAAATCCGTTTCGTCTAAGTAGTAGTCATATTGTTCATCAAAGCCATTGACGGCAACCAGCGCTTCTCTAAAAAAGGTTGAATTTGTCCCCATCAGATAGCGATAAAACTTAGTATCTGTTACGCGGGGATCGGTGAGGTGTACGTGGGCAGCGGTTCCAAACAAATCGGTAATGCCTGCCTCAAACTGAAAGAAAAAGTTATTTGCAAAAAAGGTGCGTCCGCCGATTCCTACGACACCGGGGAGAATCTCTTGATAGCGGTTGACAATTTCTGTGAGCCAATTGTCGTAGGGCAGCGCGTCGTCATCAATGAAAGCAACAATGTCACCCGACGCTTGTTCGATGCCTAAATTCCGTGAGATTGACAGGTTTCTCAGGGAGTTTTGAGCAATTTTGACTTCTTTGCGATCGGCGAGAACCTGCATCGTGTCGTCTTTAGAAGGGCCGTTGACCACGATGACTTCAAAATGGGGATAGTGCTGATCTTTTAGATAATTGAGACATCTCAACAGATAATCACTACGGTTGCAAGTACAAATGACGACTGAAACTTTGAGCGGCTCTTTTTGAGCATTTGAGCGTTCTATTTCATCTAAGATTGAATATAAACTTTGTTTGACCGTGGATGGACTAAACCGATTGGCCTGCCGCAGTCCATGATGAATGGTGTCTTGTCGCAGTCGCTCATTGCTAAAGATAGAATGAATGCGATCGACAGCTTTTTTAACATCCAGGCTATCTAATGCACCGGGACTACTTCCCAAGGTGGTTTGTACCGCAGTTGAGGCATAAGCAACCACAGGAATCTGATAGTTAAACGCCTCGACGATCGGCACACAAAATCCTTCATGCTCACTCGCGCACAGAAATAAATCAGCCGCTTTGTAATAAGCAGGCAGGGCCCCATCTTCGACTTTTCCGGAGAGTGTAATGCGATCGCTCAACCCATATTGCTGAATTTTGGAGACAATTTTACTGTAGTAAGTATCTTCTTCTGAGTACCGACCGACTAGATACAAATGGGGCGTTTGGTCAGGATGCTGGGTCACATAATGAGCAAAAATATCAACCAGGAGATCTTGTCGTTTGTTAGGAGCAATTCTACTTACAAATAGCCAAACTTTATCGGCATCCCCTCTCAAATCAGCGATTAATCGCTCGGCAGGAGAAGTCCTGGGTGGCACTGGCACCGCGATCGGCAATTCTTGAACTGAGTTGAAGCCTAAAGCTGCAATTTCTTGACAGTTATAAGGAGAATCTCCGATCGCGAAATGATAGTGGTGAATGATTTTTTGAAGTTGAGATCTCCCTTTTTTGCAGAATTCGTAGAGGCGATCGCCCCGCTCAAAAAAGGTATGCGGCGTGATGTTGTGGTAAGCAAGAATCTTGTACCCTCTCAGCCCCACGATTTCGGGTGCAAGTTCTGAGTAGCCCGAAAAGTGATGGATCAAAACCACATCTTCATCCATCTGAAACTCAGAGAAAGGGCGGCGATAGGCTTCTACCCGATGGTCTGCATATTTACTAAAAATTTGAGCGTTTTCTCCCCGCTCTAAAAGCATTTGATGGAGCCGGATAACTTGATTAGAAACTGCATCGCCAAAATCTAACGCATCTAATACCTGCACATATCTCAAACTCATCCGCCTTCTCCTAAGCCTGCAACAAGGGTCTACTCAGATTACGTTTGTTTTTCAAGGTTAGACTGTTCATTACAATAAGCTTGTACTTCCGATCCACGCATCCAATTTTTCTATCTTGAATGACGCTCAAAAAGCCAGATTTAAGGCTCATAAATCGTCACGATAAAATCTTCTGCTAGGTAGGTCGGCGGATCATCAAACCAGCGAATTGCTTCTTGCACCAGGGTCAATCTGAGCACATAGCGGCCCGATTGGGTAGGTGCTTGAAGTTGCATTTGATAGGTCGTTGCTACCTGTCGATTAAATGAGAGTATACCGGATGCTTGTGTCAGTGGAGGCAGCAGTTTTGTCCGTTCTCCGCCATACACAATTCTTTGGGTGGCTTGTTCATTCATCCAGTGATAAGAGAGATGAACAGGATTTGGAGAATAGCTGTTCAACACAAAATCGCTGCTGTTTGTCAACTCCACTGAGATAGAAAATTTTCTATTAGTTGTGAGTTCAGTAGGGACTTGCCTCGCTTTTAGTTTAATCTTATCAACGGGAATCTCTGGCAGCGGAGGCATGTGTAGATGGGTTGCAATTTGAGTGGGATTGATCGGTTGGTGAGACCCGATCGCAAACAAACTGGAAGCCGATCGCACGTCCTGTTTAGAAAATTTTCTCAATAAACTGCCTCCCAGATTGCTCTGAGTGGCAAACCAAATCAACACATGCTCAAAATGCTGACTAAGTTGACGTTTTAGCACCCGTGGAGATTGCTCGTTGATATGCATCAACACTTCATTAGACGTTCGGGGTTGTGCCGGGAGATAAGCTCCTATAGAAGCAGCAAGCCTCCGTCTGCGTGCATAGTCATATTGGTAATACCAGAGGTTGGGAGATGTGTGGATGATCAATAACCCATCTGACTTGAGTTGTTGAGAAACTCGCCGATACAGGGTGTTAACGTCCTCGACTGATAATTGCTCAATCACATTAGCAGCGATCGCTAAATCATAGGTTCTTTCAGGTAACTCAACGGTACAGATGTTATCGCAGTGGAAATGTACTTTTTTTTGCTGTACTTTTTCTTGCAGGGCTGGGTCGTCTTCAAACCACTTTTTGGTCTGTGCGATCGCGGCTTCAGATTTGTCAATTGCACTCACTTTAAACCCTCTTCGAGCGTAGAAATAGCTGAGTTCGCCTCGCCCACAGCCCAGATCAAGAAGACTGCCAGAGTGTTTTGTGCTGGCGATTGCGACGATCGCTTGTAGTCTGGGATCTTCTAACTTTTTGCCGTTGTATTTTCGGTAGGATTTATAAGCACTAAAGTCTCTAGTGCAGTAGTCAAGCGTATGAGGCTGAACGGATGAGTCCGCTAAAAGTGACCCTTGCGATAACTGCGAAGTCGCTCGGCGTTGTCTCATTTGCGCTAAATAGGATTCAGAAACTTTGATCAAAAGTTCGCCTGCATATCCTGGAATCACGCCATACCATTCCACCAGATCTGCATATCGCAGCAGAAACTCGCTGACGGATGAAAAGTTGTACTGCGTCCAAAAATAACCATCCACTAAGACAAATCGCCCTTGTTGAAAAGCAATCTCTAAATCATGAAAAGAGCCATTTCCATCTTGTTGTCCATCCACATGAATTAAGTCATAGATATCACCCGGAAACTGCTGCATCGTCTGGGTATCTTCTATCAAAAAATCAGCCTTAAACGATCGCGTGATTTCTTTAGCCCAGTTGATAGCGCCTTTAACGCCGCCAAACTGATCTGAATCGATATCAATTCCCACATAGTGAGCGTCAGGACTGCCCTTGAGAAATGCCGCAGCAGAATAGCCAAACCGCACCCCAATTTCTAAAATAGAAGTCGGCTTTAGCGTATGCGCGATCGCCCATTTCAATCGATAGTAATCAACCCAGTCATCAAATAAATCAATCAGAGGATCGTCAGGATTTGCAGTCTCTCTAAAGTCATATTGAGAGTGTTTAAACTGCTGAATAATCGATTCAAACATGAGCTTTCCTGTGGGTCTCGACAGTTGGGTAAAGGTTGACAATTCCTCCCCAACCCCTGGTTTCTTTGTCTCGCAAAACTTTGAAAGAAGCGGCATTGTGGACACGAGCAATATTGCGCTCAAAGTATCCTTCTCTGCCTCCATCTGAAACGCCGATCGTAATCGTGTAATCCCCTTCTGCAAGCGGGACGTTGACCCGAAAACAAGTCTCGATCGTGGTGCCTTGATTCACTGACCCAATTGGTTGATCAAGTCCGTAGGTATGATTGACAAAAACTGTAAAGCCCGTGCGATCGCGAATCATAAAGCCCACTACGGGGTCATCAAATGCTTCCAAAAATTCCACACCGATGACAATTTGCAGCGATCGACCACTGATTACAAACTCTGTTTTCTGGTTGTCTTCATCCAATAGTTGAACGGAGTAAACTTTTAGCTCTGGTGAAACAACTGCAACGACATCAGATCCGCTGCTAGAGAAGTTAGTTTGAGGTGAGCCTGTCTCAGAAGGCGCTTGAATCGCTACCGTTTCTAGTTCGCGATCGTTTTGTTTGAGCAGTTTGACTTCGTATAAATCAATCACCTGTTTGGCATCGGCTCTCAAAACTAGCCTGCCTGCCTCAAATAAAACAGCTTGTTTACATAGCGAATAAACAGATCCAGAATCGTGAGAGACAAACAGGAGCGTGGTGCCTCCATCTCTGAGCTTTCTAATGCGTTCAAAACACTTTTGCTGAAAGAAAACATCCCCGACGGCCAGCGCTTCATCGACAATCAAAATATCAGGCTCAGTACTGACAGCGACCGCAAAAGCTAGACGAACAAACATGCCGCTCGAATAGGTTTTGACAGGCTGATCAATGAAGTCTCCAATGTCAGCAAACTCGGCAATCTCTTCGACTTTGTGTTCGATTTGTCGCTGGCTTAATCCCAAAATGCGTCCATTAAAAAACACATTCTGTCGCCCTGTAAACTCTGGATTAAAGCCACTTCCAAGCTCTAATAATGCTGAGACGCGCCCGTTGACTTTCACTTCGCCCGCAGAGGGAGTCAATGTCCCCGCGATTACTTGCAGGAGTGTACTTTTGCCCGCTCCGTTTTGCCCAATGATGCCCAGGGTTTCCCCTTTCAAAACCTGCAAGTTTACGTCTTTAAGCGCCCAAAACTCGTCTGCCAATTGCTTGCGAGGCAGCAAAATTTCTTTGAGGCGATCGACGGGTCGTGCGTAGCGCTTAAAACATTTGGAGACGTTTTTTAGTGAAATTGCAACCTCACCCATAATCTGATACTGCCAGCTAACAACTGCCTCACACCCAGACAACACCCCAAAACCCACTAAAGAATACCACTAAACTTTATCGATTCTGTGTGTATGCACCCAGTCAGTCTGCGCTCTAAAAAAACTGGTTAGAGAATGCGGTTGATATCTCACTTAAGCGCGCAGTTGTTCACAGTTTCGGCATAGGGGATTGGTCACCTCGTTGCTGATAAATTCCTGACGCAGCGCCTGCATGGGAGCGCCATTCCAGATGTCTGCCAGGGTTTGATGATTTAGATTTCCTAGTACATAGCGCTTGTCGTAATCCAGACAGCAAGGCACTACATCGCCATCCCATTTAATCGTCATGCGCCGCCAGGGAAAGTCACAGGTCACATAAGGTTTTTGTAGGGTTTGAGAAGCTGCCAGAACGTTCACATCTTGAGCATTGCCATCCCAATTGATAAAAGACTTGGAGAGAAACTCATCGATCCCAGGAATCGATCGCCAATAGTCACCCAATTGCTGAATGCTGCCTTCGTTGAGCGGAAAGTTGATCATCGACAAGGTAATCCGCGTTTGATAGCCGCCTTCAACTTTGCGCTTAAGAAAATCAAGCAGTCTTTGTTTAGAGAGATCGTAGGCGTTTTTGACTCCTCTGATTTGCTCAAAAGAGGCGTTGTCGTGTCCGTCTAGTGAGCAGTACAGGTGAGCCGGATGCGCTTCTAATAAGTCGTGCGCCACTCGCTCGGTCAGCATGAAAGGATTGATCGACAGAGCCGTTTGAAGCCCCCGATCGCTGGCGTAGCGCATAAACTTGGCAAACTCTGGATGCACCAGGCTTTCACCAAATCCATGTAGCCAAACTTCTGACTCTCTGGCCGCTTTGGGATTCGCCCTGACAAACTCATCGATCGCGCGCTGAAACAGATCAAACTCCATTAGTCCTTGAGCGCGGGTCATGTTATTCGTTCTGGCACACATGACGCACTTGAACGGGCAGCGGTTGGTCAACTCAATATTAAAGATCGTAAAGGGATAGGTGACCGTCAGAGGGCGGGTTTGAGCAGAAGGTTCGAGAAGGGGCGGCTCATCCGTTTCGTCATCTAAAGATGGCTCTGGGGATGGCTCTGGGTAGCTCTGGAGTGGACTGACCTCGACTGAAGGCAGGACACGCCCTGAAACGCTGTCTGAGACACTTTCTGAGACACTCAAACTGTCTTCTTCCAGCACGGGCAACAACTTTTCAACATATCTTCTCAACGTTGACACCAAAGACATGGCTACTTCTCCGCAATTGACTCACACACATAGCACTCAGGATAACCTGCTAATCTTGCATCGTTTTGTTAAGCGATCGCCCAAACTCTAAAGACCTGAGATCGGCTCTCTATTCCAGGTATACTTCCAAACTCTTGGAGATCCCCTTAACCCCCTTTGGGAGGAAAAGAAATGTCTTTAAAGTTTCCTTTTTTACCTGAAATGATTCAGGAGAATTTAAGGGGTCACTCGATTAGAGAACGTCTGCAAATGCAGGACGGAGGCGCTTGTAAATCCACAGTCCCCCGCAAAAAATAACCAGGGAGACGACCGACGTAGCTCCCCATTCCGTCCACAGATGCACTTCGCCAACCAGGATCAGATCGCGGTTAACTTCGACCAGGACTGCCAAAGGGTTTAGCCAAAATACCCAGGGTTTGATTTGGGTTGGAATAATTGAGACGGGATAAACGATCGGGGTCACATAAAACAGAAGATTGACCAGAACCCCGATCGTCTGAGGAATGTCTCTCAAAAAGACAGTCAACCCTGCCATCAAGTAGCCCAATCCCGCGGTTAAAAGCAATTGAGGAACCCAAACCAGCGGCAGCAGCCAAAGTGTACTGTGAATAGTATTGCTGGTAAATGCTACAAACAAAATCAGAGCCATCAAGCCTAATGAACTTTCAACAAAGGCGGACAAAACGGGCACCAACGGCAGTAAGGTCAGTGGAAAAACAACCTTTTTGACTAAGTTGGGTTGCCCGATCACTGACACAGAGGACTGCACCAAGCCTGTTGTAAAAGCCGTCCAGGGCACCAGTCCCGCAAAAAGCCAGAGACCATAAGTAAAATTATTGGCGGGAAGACCAGGCAGTTTGAGTTTGACCTGAAGGACGATTGAAAACAGATAGGTATAGACCAGCAGTTGAGCGAGTTGGTTAATTAGTGACCAGAGGTTGCCTAAAACTGATCCTTTATAACGGGCCTCCAAATCTCTCTGGACAAGCGTTTTCAGCAGATCCAACTTTGTCCACCACGGATGATGAGTCGGCAGCTTTTGGATAACTTTGCGGGCAACTGCCTTGACTGGTTTTAACAAGCGATCGTTCCCCTTCGCTAAATGTTTGCGAGATCTGAGGAAGAGACAACTGTCAAACGCTGAGTCGATTGCAACATCGATTGCAACGATGAGAAAGCAGATCCGCTCATGTTCTCGCTGGTAGACAGGATATCAGGTGACGACTTGCTGTAAAGCCTGAGCGATCGCTTGTTTTTGTTCGGCATCATAGCCCCAGCGTTCTAGAAAGCTTTGATACTGCCCTGTGCCAGATGCGATGCTCTCTAGCAAACTCTGAACCTTGGTTTGCACCTCTGCCAGTTGAGTTTGTTGAATTAGATTAGTCGTGCGTCGCTGCACTCGTTCTGAACCCTTAGCTAAATCAAGCTTCTGACTGCGTGTGTGAGCCAAGATCATGGCGGTGGACATGGCCAGATTTTTGACCAGCAGTTCGGACACCATTGAGGGGGACGATCGCAGCGCTGCCACCACTTCTTCAGAAGGTCGATCCGCCAATGGACGAGCGTCGGTTAGATAGGTGACAAAAAATCCTCGTGCGCCATTTTCAGTCGCGACTAAGTTGGCAACGGTTGCGGCATCTGACTCAGACAGGCCCTCTTGCTCAATTTTAGACAGCAAAGATTGAGTGAGGGCGATCGCCTCCTCAAAAGAAATGGAGTCAGGGACGATGAAAGTCGGGTCAATCGTCATACTTTTTTGGCGTTCATGGGTATGATTGTACTCAATTATGGCGATCATCTCCTCTAAAAAACAGGCGCTTGAGCCAGAAGATCTAGATACACCAGTGGGACAGCTTCCCCTCTCGGTGTCCGATTCGCATGGCGGCGGCCAGCCTCCCAAAAAGCCTCCCAAGGTCGCCCTACAACCAGAGCCAGACGATCGCGACAAAAAAGCGGCTAAAGAACTGCTCCAACCAGAGTCAGAACCCGAAGAACACGGCAAGCAAGAAGATCACCTGCGTCCCCAAAGCTTGCAGGACTACGTGGGACAAAAAGATCTCAAAGACGTTTTAGATATTGCCATTCGAGCCGCCAAAGCCCGACAGGAATCAATGGATCACCTGCTGCTCTATGGCCCGCCTGGACTGGGCAAAACCACGATGTCGCTGATTCTCGCTTCTGAGATGGGGGTCAATTGCAAAATCACCAGTGCGCCTTCTTTAGAGCGTCCCCGCGATATTGCTGGACTGTTGATGAATTTGCAGGCCGGCGACGTGCTGTTTATTGACGAAATTCACCGTCTGCCAAGAATTACAGAAGAACTGCTTTATTCCGCGATGGAGGATTTTCGACTCGACGTGACGATCGGCAAAGGTCAAAGTGCTCGAACTCGATCGCTGCCCTTACCTCCCTTTACGCTGGTGGGCGCGACGACGAGGGTAGGAGCTTTGACTTCTCCGTTGCGCGATCGCTTTGGGCTGATTCAACGTCTGCGCTTTTACGAATTAGATGAACTGACAGAAATTATTCTCCGTACGGCGAGTCTGCTGAATACGGCCATTACTTCTGATGGAGCCAGCGAAATTGCCCGGCGCTCTCGCGGAACGCCCCGGATTGCTAACCGACTGTTAAAGCGGGTTCGAGATTATGTTCAGGTCAAATCTTCGGGCAAAGTGACTCAAGACGTGGCAGCAGAGGCGCTGGAGCTATTCAACGTAGACCCCTGCGGATTGGACTGGACGGATCGACGCATGTTAAGTTTTATGATCGAGCGGCACAACGGCGGCCCAGTTGGGTTGGAAACGATCGCCGCCTCCACGGGAGAAGATGCCCAAACGATCGAGGAAGTCTACGAACCCTACCTGATGCAAATTGGCTATCTCAGCCGCACCCCACGGGGAAGAATCGCCACCGCCGCCGCCTGGAAACATCTTGGCTACCAGCCACCCGACAGCCAAATGTCATTTTTGTCCTAAATCTGGAGTTGTCGTATGAGTCGCTTGTTGCTGAAATCTTTGCTGGCTTTTTTGCTGGTGATGATCGTCGAATTTTCTACCCTGCCTGTCTTAGCGGAGGAGGCTCCTGTCTCTACACCTGTGCCGACGGTTGAAGACGTGCCTGCCCAACCGACTGCGCTGGATATGTTTTCTCAAGTCGGGGAGTTGAGGCAGAAAGCCTTTGAAGCTACCAATAAAGGAGACTTTAAGACGGCTGAGGGCTACTGGACTGAAATGATCAAACAACTGCCCGATAGTGGGGCTGCTTGGAGTAATCGTGGCAATGCCAGAGTCAGTCAGAACAAACTTGAAGACGCGATCGCCGATTTCAACAAAGCGATCGAACTGGCTCCGACGGCTCCTGATCCCTATCTCAACCGAGGCACTGCACTCGAAGGATTGGGTAAGTGGGAAGCCGCGATCGCTGACTACAACCACGTTTTAGAACTTGATCCCAAAGACCCAGCCGCCTACAACAATCGCGGGAACGCCGAGGCTGGACTAGAACAATGGGAAATCGCGGCGGCTGACTTTAAAAAAGCGGCTGACATGGCTCCTGAGTACGCCTTTGCCCGTGCCAACTACGCGCTGATTAAATACCAACTGGGCGAAACCGATGAAGCTATTCGCACGATGAAAAATCTGGTTCGTAAGTATCCCAAATTTGCTGATATGCGGGCTGCGTTGACGGCGGCGCTCTGGGTACAGGGCAAACAAGGCGAAGCGGAAAGCCAGTGGGTGTCTGCGGTGGGACTCGATCGCCGCTACAAAGACCTGAAATGGGTAAAAACGATTCGTCGCTGGCCCCCCGCCATCACTGCTTCTTTAGAGAAATTCTTGAGCCTCAAGTCCTGACCAATTGCTGAATGGCGATCGCCGTTAGTTCCTGCACGTTGGCAAACACGATTTCGGCTCCGGCTTGTCGCAGAGATTCTGCATAGGCCGATTGGCGATCTCCTTGAGATGCCCGCAAGGGGTCGCTCGTTTCCTGAACGTGAGGTGGCAAAACTCCCACCCCTATCCAACGGCGATCGGGCTGAATCTGACGGGCCCGTTCCACTGTGTACATATCTGCAACGGTGTCGCCGACGTAGATCACAGGAAGCGAAGCATTCTCAGCAAAGGATTGGACGCTGGCAAATAGTCCCGTGGGGTCAGGCTTACCGGGCGCATCCTCCATCGCGACTAAGAGAGGCGATCGCAGCCCCAGTCTTTTCTCCAATATATAATTTGCGGAGGCTCTGGTTGCCCCACTAAAAAAGCCCCAGTGAATGCCTGCCTCGGTCAGACTGTCTAAATATTTGGGCTGCATTAGCAACGGTTCTTGACAGATATAGCCCGTCCAATTGTCAGGATCAGTTCCCCGGTAGCGAGACTGGAAAAACGCCACCAGCTCTGAATAGTCGAGATTGAGCGAACTTCGCGACGTGCCTTGAGCTTCAAAGTAGCGATACGTCAACTCCTGCGACGCTTCCCAATCGTTGTTCCAAACGCCTTCTGCCTTGAGCGCATCAATTTCCTGCGATGAGGGACGATAGGCTCCTTGAGTAAATTTTTCCACTGTATTAGCCAGAGCGCGACGGTAAGATCCGCTGACATCCCTCACCACGCCATCAATGTCAAAAATGACGATCGCTCCCTTCAAATTCACTGCTTGACTCACTAAATCCTCCTCTCTAACACTCAATCTCTCAATCTTCACCCCCAGACCAGAACAGTACGGTAGAATAGCTGATTGTAATCAAAGCTTGGGACTGCGCTGGAGGTTGGATTGACGAAGTTTATTCTAAAGGTTCTCTGGCTAGATGAGAACGTGGCACTGGCGGTGGATCAGGTGGTTGGCAAGGGCACGAGTCCTTTGACTTCTTACTTTTTTTGGCCGCGCAACGACGCATGGGAACAGCTAAAAACTGAACTCGAAAAGAAACATTGGATTACCGAAGCCGATCGCGTTGAGTTGCTCAATAAAGCGACTGAGGTGATCAACTACTGGCAAGAAGAGGGCAAACGTCGTCCTATGACAGAAGCTCAGGCAAAATTTCCTGAAGTCACCTTTACAGGTAGCGCTTGAGGATTGACTGAGATCAATTTTTGAATCGGTCAGAACAGCCCTTAACTTGCAATCTTAGCGAGTTGGGGCTTGTTTTATACCCTGGTGGTGTAGTCTACAAATGGCATCATTTTTGTTTATATCTTTCATCGGTTTAACTTATCTAAGAAGTCCTTACTGCTAAAGATCCAAAAAGCTGCCGAGATTCCTCAACTCCCAAATAGTCACAAAATTACGTCAAGAATTTGAGACTTTTACAATGATTTGATACGGTTTATGACAGAACGTTAAATTTTTTCTTCTCTAGATTTCTTTAGCCAATTTTATTTAAGGCAGGTAGCTCATGTCGATGACCATCGCTCCCGATCAAATTGAACGGATTATTTGGAACCAACATCACGATCCGTTTGAGGTGCTGGGGCCCCATCCGATCGAGCGCGATGGCAAAACAGTCTGGGTGGTGCGAGCCTATCAGCCCAACGCAGACGCTGCCTGGGTGGTGATTCCTGAGCAGCGGGCCGAATATCCGATGCAGTCGGTTTACCATCCTCACTTTTTTGAATGCACGATCGACACCCCCGAACTTGCCAACTATCAGCTACGGGTCAAGGAAGGAGAGCACGATCGCGTCATTTATGATCCCTACGCCTTCCAGTTTCCCTTCTTGACGGATTTTGATACCCATCTTTTTTCTGAAGGCAACCACCACCGCATCTACGAAAAGCTGGGGGCACATTTCACCAAGCAGAATGGAGTTGAGGGGGTCTACTTTGCAGTTTGGGCACCCAACGCCCGCAACGTCTCAGTGATTGGAGATTTTAATTATTGGGATGGGCGCAAACACCAGATGCGGAGGGGTTCGACGGGCGTGTGGGAACTGTTTGTTCCTGGCTTAGGGGTCGGAACTCACTACAAGTACGAAATCAAAAACCAAGACGGGCACATCTACGAAAAGTCCGATCCCTACGGATTTCAGCAGGAAGCACGACCCAAAACAGCCTCGATCGTCGCTGATCTCGACTCCTACCAGTGGCAAGACCAGGATTGGATGGAGCAGCGCCGTCATACCGAGCCTTTAACTAAGCCTGTTTCCGTCTACGAAGTTCACATTGGCTCGTGGCTACATGCTTCTTCTGCCGAGCCTGCCAAGTTGCCCAACGGAGAAACTGAACCTGTTGTTGTCGTCTCCGAACTTAAGCCAGGAGCCAGATTTCTGACCTATCGAGAATTGGCTGCCACGCTGATTCCCTATGTGAAGGAGCTGGGATTTACTCATATTGAATTGTTGCCGATCGCTGAACATCCCTTTGATGGCTCGTGGGGCTATCAGGTGGTGGGGCACTATGCCTGCACGTCTCGCTATGGCACGCCTCAAGATTTTATGTACTTTGTCAATCAGTGTCACGCCAACGGCATTGGGGTGATCGTTGATTGGGTGCCGGGTCATTTTCCCAAAGATGGTCACGGTCTGGCGTTTTTTGATGGCACTCATCTTTACGAACACGCTGACCCGCGTAAAGGCGAACACAAAGAATGGGGCACCCTCGTTTTTAACTACGCTCGTAACGAAGTTCGCAACTACCTGGTTTCTAACGCCGTCTTCTGGTTTGACAAGTACCACATTGATGGAATTCGCGTCGATGCGGTTGCCTCAATGCTCTATCTAGACTACTGCCGCAAAGAAGGCGAATGGGTGACTAACCAGTATGGCGGTCGAGAAAACATTGAGGCGGCTGAGTTTCTGCGTCAAATGAACCATGTGGTCTACAGCTATTTTCCGGGGGTGCTGTCGATCGCCGAGGAATCCACGTCCTGGCCGATGGTGTCCTGGCCAACCTATGTCGGGGGACTGGGATTCAATCTCAAGTGGAATATGGGCTGGATGCACGACATGCTCGATTACTTCCACATGGACCCGTGGTTTCGCCAGTTTCACCAAAACAACATTACCTTTAGCATCTGGTACAATCACAGCGAAAACTTTATGCTGGCGCTCTCCCACGACGAAGTGGTGCATGGCAAGAGCAACATGATTGGCAAAATTCCGGGAGACGAATGGCAAAAATTTGCGAGTTTGCGCTGCTTATACGCCTACATGTTTGCCCATCCAGGTAAGAAAACGCTGTTTATGAGTATGGAGTTTGGGCAGTGGAGCGAATGGAATGTCTGGGGCGATTTGGAATGGCATCTCTTGCAGTTTGAGCCACACCAAAAGCTACAGGACTTTATGAAGGCGCTCAACACGCTCTACCGTCGCGAACCCGCCCTCTACACTCAAGACTTTGCCCAAGAAGGGTTTGAATGGATCGACTGTAGCGACAACCGTCACAGTGTTGCGTCTTTTATTCGTCGTGACAAAGATTCTGATGAGTCGGTGATTGTTGTTTGTAATTTCACGCCTCAACCTCACAGTCACTACCGCGTTGGCGTACCAGAGCCGGGATTTTACACGGAGCTTTTGAACAGTGATGCCCGTGATTATGGCGGCAGCAATATGGGTAATCTGGGCGGTAAATGGACGGATGAGTGGGCTTATCAAAATCGTCCTTACTCGATCGACCTCTGTCTCCCTCCATTAGCGACGCTGATCTTGAAGCTCGATCGTGCCAAAACTCAAGCTGCTCTCAAAGACAGCGAGTAGCTTATTCAATCACAGGGATTGTCTAGCCGCGTCGGACGGTTCTGCCCGGTTCGCATGGCTCCAATTAGCGTGGAGACAATTATACATCGCTTGGCAGGGCTGTTTGACACAAATAGGGTGACTCTTCCGGTTCTGCCATTTACTTCGCCGTAGTGGTTGAATTGGAGTTTGTGGATGCCAAATTTGTCTGCCTGAGGGTTAGTCTCATCGGGGTCTAGTTGGATGCCTGGGTCTAAACTACTCCAGGGAAGGCGATCGGGGTCAGTGATTGGGGCTGTGGATTGAATCACCCACTGAACTCGACCATCTTTTTGTCTAAAATTGACCTGCTGGTTGATACGTTTGAGCTTGGCGGTACTTTGCGCTTTCCGCAGGATTTCAAACACTTGACCCTGGGCAATGTTCAATTTTTGGGTGTTCAAGAAGGCTAACCAGCTTGGGGCAGCGATCGCGACCAGGACTCCAATCAGCAGCACCACAACCAGACTTTCAATTAGCGTAAATCCTTGATTTCGAGATGGGCCAAACTGTAGCTTTGAGTCAGGTTTGAATCTTACTCCAATTTTTTGGAAACTTGAAGGGTGCAGATGCATGTTCGATCGCCCTGATGCTGAGAGTATTTCACAGATCAGAATTCCCTAAAAATCGAGCCTGCTTGATCTACCACGCAAGCTTTCTGCATGAGATGCGGTCAGACAGCACTTGAATAGCACAAAGCCCAGTCCTTACAAAAGTTTCAGGCACCGGGCTTCATTTTCAACGCTTCATTCTTAACGATGACAAGTGTCGCTAAACCGGACAGTCGTCTCCAGATCCGTCGATCATCGCTCCTAAGAGCGTTCTGATAGTCACACACCGCCGCGGATTTGGGGCAGCTCCAGGTCGAATCGTGATGGTATAGCCAACCGCAGCAGAAGTTGGAATCAAGTTGCCGTCTGTGTCGAAGATGACTCTGGATGTGGCAGGAGTTGCACTGAGTCGAATCGTTCCGGGCTTGAGGTTGCCGATCGACTGCCAGGTGTTGATCGTCCGGTTTGCACAGGTGACGGTGTTTGTGGTGTATTGAACGGTTGCTACTCGTGGGTCGTTGCCGTTGTTGTCAAAGCAGACTTCTCGACTGAGTTTGGTGCGTTTTGCTTCGGCTTGAGCCGATCGCAGCACTTCAAAAACTTGACCTCTCGCCGCACCGACCCGTTGATTGTTGACAAAAGCG
This sequence comes from Phormidesmis sp. 146-12, assembly GCF_052939495.1. Lineage (NCBI taxonomy): Bacteria > Bacillati > Cyanobacteriota > Cyanophyceae > Leptolyngbyales > Leptolyngbyaceae > Phormidesmis > Phormidesmis sp. 146-12. The sequence continues at coordinate 58,393 of NZ_JBJPHS010000002.1, forward strand.
ATCCAACTCGGAGAGGCGATCGCAAACAGGACGGCGATCAACAAAATCACAACTAATAGTTCGATCAGGGTGAAGCCTGCGATCGAGTTCTTTGATTTTCGCCTTCTCATCTTCTTCTCCAGTAAAAGCACAGCAAATCACAGCCCTCTAAATCTTATTCAACACGCCACGAACCAACACTCGCGTCTCCATCGGAATCGGAACACTGCCTCTAAGGGGAATTCCAGGTCTCCCTGCGGCGTTGCCTTGAATCCGCACAACAACTTCCTGGTTGAGGGTGCCATTGCTGACCGCTCCTTTGACGCAGACGTAAAACCCTCTTGCAGGCGTATTGGTCAACGGATTGGTCGGCGCGGTAGTTGGGGTGAGTACGTAATCTGTAGTGGGTGCCGGGCAAGTAGGGGTGGCTTGACTGCCACTGAGATCAACAAAATCGACAAGGACTTGGTTGGGTGTATTAACACTCATCCCAGGTCTAGCTACTAAAGGAACTCCGTTAGAACCGAGCGGCCAACGAGAAAATGTAGTGTCTTGACCTGCGGGATAATACCAGCCAGGAGTTGGTTGAGGATTGCCACCTGCACTAGCGGTGGGCGTAAAGGTAAATTGTGGAAGCTGATAGCGCTTGATTCTAGCTTTACCTCTCCAGTTGTTTTCAGCCCGTCCACTCAGTGAGTAGACAACTAACGTGTACATCTGACGAGAAATACAGGGAACCCCAACAATTGCTGGGGGCAAGTTGGCATTGTTTGCAGTCGTGGCGATCGCCCGTGCATTTGTCGAACAAGCTGCAATCAGAGGGTCAGGTAAGGGGTCAACTCTCCAGAACGCTAGAACGGGAATATTTTCCGTGTTTCCGCTTCCAGCAATTTCGGTCGGAAGCGCATTCGTTAGTCCTGGGCAGGTCGGATCACCTGATGGTGTCAAGCATCTGCCGTCATAAACGAAGACCGCCTCACGTAAATCACGGGAGATATAGTCGATCGCCATTTGCATTTCGCGCTGGGTGTCGCTTCGGGAGGCTTCTCGCTGGTTGGTTTGAAGAAGCTGTACTACGGTAAAGAGCAGCAGCGTGACGATGATTCCTCCAATGAATAGGGCCACTAGAAGCTCGATCAGGGTGAACCCTTTGAGGTTGCCCTTTTTCCGATAGAACCAGAGCCGAAGAGGGTGCGATTTTTGTTGTTTAGCCATCATTCTTTCCTGATTCGATCGTCCTGATTCATCGGGTGAGGGACTGCCTTTTAGCATTGTCCAGTCGTCCTGGCGCTTAATGGGCAGAGCGTACGGAAAATTTGCAAGTTTTGGCTGGCACCACTTTTAACGATCGTGGTGTATTGCACTGCTAACGGGCGGATACGTTGAGCACCCAATCCAGAGGTGCCTTTTAAGGTGGCTTGCTGGGTTTGACCGCGACCCGCTCTTAGCGCATCCTCCGCTACGCTGGCATAGACCCGAACGCCTACCACGAATCCATCGGGGACAGCAGTACCAACTGGGGTAAGTTCTCCGTTTGCATCAACACCAGGGCTGCGAAAAGTCTGCATTAGAAATTCGGGTCTACAATCGCCTTCGGTGTCTAGGGGGAGATACTGCGCCACGGGAAGTGGAGTGCCTGTATAAGTGTTGCAGGTTGAGTTTGAGGACAATACAGTACCACTGGAAATCGTTGGGGCAGGCACCGTACCGTCTCCACGAATGGTTGCGTTTGTGGCGGTGGCTGGAGGGAGTTGAGCAAGGGTATATCCTCCCCGTTCGACGAATGTACGAACTCGATCGACTTCGCCTTGAGCGAGTTGAGAGGCTTGCTCGGCTTTGCGGTTTTGGACTCGTGTGCCCGTGGCCCAGAAGATGGGCGGGAGGATGCTAACCAGGGTGACGGTGATCACGATGATGGCTACGAGTCCTTCGATGAGAGTCAGCCCCCGGTCTGAGTGGCGGCGATTTGCGCTTAGTTGGCGGGTGAGACTCAGAGCAAACCGCATTGCCAAACGGGGAGACCGTGATTCTGAGGTCATAGAACTTGAACCTTGTAACATCTCAGTCTCCTTAAGACGGTCTGGGACAGTTGATTCTGGCATCGGCTGGCACCCCAAGGCGCTGACGATTTGCTGAGAGCGCAACGGTCTCACAGAGATTGTTGATGTAGGGGTCGTTGGCGGGTGGCTCAGTGTAGTATTCGTTGCGGTTTTTGCTGGCAGTTACAAATCGAGAGGCTGCGGGGCTGGCAGGATTAAACTGGAGCGCTACGTCATAACCCCAAATCCGAGTGGGCGGTTCATAGTATCTATAGCTGTTGCTGCCAGTTTCAGGGGTTTGTCCAGGCTCCCAGGCTTCTGATTCGTAAGGTGCGGTTGCGTAATTGGTAAAGCTGAGTTGCAGAAATGACCCCGAAAAGTTGAGTCTTCTGTTGTTTCCGGCTCCCCATCGTTCTAAAAAGCGAGGGAAGTTGTGCAATCCACCATAGCCCTGGTTTAAGCGAGAAGGATTGATGCCACCGACGATGATCGTGTTGACCCTAGTATTTGCGGGTAGAGTGAACTGTCTCCCTACGTCAAGGGTCTGTCCAATTGGGAAGTAACTGTCTCTGTTGTAGAGAGTAGGGAGGGGTAATGGGGGCTTGGTGCCAGCCGTCACTTCCGCTGGTGTTGCCGCAGTTGTTCGTGAGGCTTCGGTCAGAGGCAAGCCGAGGCGCGAGATTTTGATCGGTGAAGTGAAGTCAACATGATAGTTAGAACTACGTTGAGGCAGCGTTGAGGGAGAAGAGTTTTCTCTCACCCAGTCGGCGGTAGCGGCGATCGGTTGGCTAGGGCGATTTTGATTATGGAATGAGGTGCCGTAGTTGCTGTTTCCATTAATGCAACCGGGGCCGTACAAGCCAAATTCTCGTCTGCCGTAAGGCGTGTAGTTACCCCCAGGATTATTTACTGCTCCTGCATCGGCGAGAATACCGAAGTCCGGTGATGGATAGGCGGCTGTGGTGCCAGAGGTAGCTGTGGGTGTTGGAATGCTTGCTGCGGGGCGGACAAAAGAGTCAGCGATACTGCCGTCACAGAAGGTGTAAGAGAGGACGGTGATGCTGTCAGCTAAGATTTCTGAGGGTCGCCAACGGTCTTTCTCAGTAGCTGCTCTGCTGGGGTCGGTGTTGGCAAAGCGATCGTCAATGTTTCTCCGACCGTAAAACTGGGCTGGGGTATAGGCAGCGTCAGCAGGGAGGAGGTCTCTAAATTCTTCTAGAATTGTGCCTGCTTCGGTGTCTGCTCCGTTTTGGTGAAGGTTAAAGTCTCCTTGAATGTAGACGGATTGGTCACTAAAGAAGGAAAGACCTCGATCGTTTTGATCGCTGCCGACCCCTGAAATAACGTTGCCTTCAAAACTGCTGTTGCGTTTGACCTGTGAACCGTTGCGAAGGCGGAAACCGTGAACGCGGCGATCGGGATCGGGCAACTGGTCGATCGGTTTATCCGTAACCCCTCGATTGGTCGCAGTTAGAGGAATCGTTGGATCGATTTGGGCTGCTAGGTTGGTGAGATTCATACCAGTGCCAGCAGGACGGGCGATCGCGTCTTCTCTAACCGCATCTTCTCTAAAGGCGTAGACAATACCGCTCTTGGGTAACCAGATGTCTGTTCCAGCTTGCTTGCTGCGGAGCATCCCCAGATCGATGTCCATTGTGCGAGTGAGCATCAGTTGACGACCGTCAAAAAAGGCGCGATCGAGGAAGCCCAACGCAACGGGTCGGGGAGTCATTTTGCTGTCTCTGTCGGTGCCGCTGGTGGGGGCGAGAATGTAATTGGTTGGGATGTTGGGCCCACCGCTAATGGCTGGAGCCGGAGCCGCTGCTAATATCGCTGGGTTTGTCTCGTAGGGCAACTTCCAGTCTGAGAAATCTACCCTTCTTGGAATCAGTGCAACCGCATTCACAGAGCGATCGGGTACAGGAAAAGGAGCCAGATTTTCATCCGGGTAACGGTTGGGTGCGTTGGCGACAGTGCCTCTCAGCGTGACTCGTCCATTGTTGGCAGCGACGCTATCGACAGGAGTCAGTCTAGGGAAGTAGATAGAGGAATTATTTGCTCTGGGGTTTTCGGCGGGAGTGGTTGGAGCCGTCGAGTCTACAACACGGAATCTAGCTCCAGTACTGTTTACCGGACGCACAGTATTTCTGATGTAGTCATCAACTACATAGGGTTCTTTGTCTTGAGCATTGAAAGTTCCAATGGTTGGTTGCGGTTGCTGTGCAGCGACCGTGATACTTCCAGGCTGACGAGTGTCATACTCACCGCGTCTGTCAGCAGTAAAGTTAGCGGCGGGATCGGGAACCGCTGGCGTAAGAGAACCAGCTAGTGGAGGGATGGGTCGTGGCTCATTAGGCTCATTATTGATTGGGCCAGCCAGTTCGTGGTTTTCTTCGGGGAACAGGTAGTAGAGTGCCGGAAACTTGGGTAAGACGGATGCCCTTTCAGCCCTTTCAGGGCTACCAGGTGTGTAATTGTTGATTGCGCCACACAAGCGAGATAGGAAGAACCTGTAGTTACCCAGTCGTCCTCCTTGAGCATACCCAGCAGGGTTAGCGGTTAATGCGGTTGTGCCCTGAGTAGAGGGAGTTGTAGTAGCAGGGGTAGACATGCCTCGACTTGTGGGGGCAAAAGTAAATTCGTCAGGGTCACAAGCGGATGGGAACATGAACAGGCTAGTAGAACTAGAACTAATTGGATTCTCAGTCCGGTTGAAGATGTATTCACCAAATATGGGCGATGGTCGAAACCCAAAGGTACGATCGCGGCGAATCTGATACTTGAGCATGATCAATTCAGCCATCCGCACCACAGGATCTTTGGTGATGTCTATGCCTGCTCTTAGACGAGCTTGTCTGATTGCCCCGACCCAAGCCTCTGGCGGGACATTGTAGTAGTCTTTTGCATTCCAATTATTTTGGCTGAACTGCGCGTCTGTCGCAGCAGGATTGTACCCATAAGATGCCAATTGACCGCGTGGCAAAACGCCGATAAAGGATCTGGTGGCATCGTTGGTCTGCATCAGATTCTCAATGGTTTCTGCCAACTCATACATGACGTTCTTGCTGGCATCGGATGTGACTCCTGTCAGTCCAAAGTTGTACTTAACGTCGTTGGCTGGGTTAGCGGGGTCAAATCTGCGAATCTGCTCAATGTTGTAGGCCAACATACCCACCGTACAAGCAGCCGTCTGCAAATAGGTCTTGTCAGCGATGCTCAAATCTGCGTATGTAGTCCCAGCTTCAAGCCTCTGGAGAACTCGCCGCAAGTTAGAGTAGTTCCCCCACATAGTCAGGGCTGGGTAGGGGTGAATGATCGAACTTCCAGCAGCCTCTTGTCTGGGTGGGTAAGCGCCATCAGGGTCGCCAGCAAAGTTTGCTAGGTTGGTCAGCGCGATTCTCAAAGCACTGCTCGGATCACTGACATTTCTTATAAAGGTTGCAGCACTTTGACCTAACGTACTGGTGTCGCTTGCCGAACCAGGAGGCAGAAACTCCCAGCCGTTGGTGCCCCGACCCGTAAAGAAATCGGTCATTAGCATTGGGTCGGTTGCGCCGCCGATCGTCGTTCCGGTTGCGCCTGACGCAAACAATGTGGGCAAGAAATTAACCGACTGGCGCAGCGTCGTCAGCGTTCCGGGGTGAACCGTGCTGGCAAGACAAGCGATCGGGAAATCAGGATTCCCTTCATTCAAAGTTCTATCTGAGTGATAGACAGCAGTCGCTTGCACAGCGGACACGTTATCTCTCAAGGTGCGACGCTGCAAATCGATGTGACGGACACCACTTGCTCCGGTTGCGGGTGTCGCTGGGTAAGGAATGACAGTTGGCGGAATCAGCGGATCACCTTCTCGCTCGGTAGCCGCATTAATTACATTATCAGCAGCGTCATATCGCGGAGTGACCCATGTGTTGACGTTGCCTAGCTCTAGTCGCTCACCGACGAGGATACGCATCCCTTCATTGCGGGCGCGCCGCTCCCAATAGCCATCCAGCCCGACTCCTTCAGCAGGTTGGTTTGGATTTGAAGAAGCGCTCGAAGTTAACTCAGGCTTGCCAACAATCGGCTCACCCATCCTCAAAGGAGCAGTAATCCTATTTTCTTCTTTTGAGTCATATCTGGGTTTAGGGCCCCAGCGATCGTCTGCCCGATACAAGTCATCCACATAGGGCGCAACCTGCGGGTCTGTACGAAGTCGCTGCGGGAACGTTGCCTCAACTCTTGCCCAGTCGTTGCGGTTTCCTTCCCGATTGTTTCTGCTGCCTTGCCCCGGTCTGACCTGATAGCCGTCTTCAGTCAGAATGAGCGCTGGGTCGATCGAGATTTGGATGGGACTAGCGACTCCGTTGCCCACTCCATCTGATGCCGTATTTAGCGTTACGCCAGTCGGATTGGCAGTAGGAAGATAAACTGTTGAACTGCCGCTGCCAGCAGTATCCGTTACGCGACCAGAAGCCACCAACCCCAGGAAGTCACGATTTGGTTGCTCCGCAGTCGGAGTAATGTTGGTGACGGTGATCTCAGATGCATCGGGCGTAAATAAACAAGATGCAGGAGAGCTAATGAGATGCGCGTTGAAGTTGTTGTCTCCACCGATCACCAGACTCCCCTCGGTGTGCATTGCACCATTCCAGTTAAAGGGGGCACCTGGATAAACTTCCAAGTCGTTGCGGAACCAAGCTCCCCACTTGTTGCCCCGGTTTAGCTGGCGATCTTGCTGAAATTCTAAAGTGACAGCAGTTGCATTAGGGTTATCAGGGACGACAAAAGCATCAACCTGAAAGTTTTTCTTCAAGATTGACGTGTTTGACCTGTCATCAAACCAGCCTCGCAAACCTGATTTGGTGCCTGTATTAAAGTTGCAATTCTGCGCCCTTGTTTCGTTACTGAGTGGCCCCTGCCGAATCCACAAGCTTCTAGCTTTTTCTTGGTCACTCAAACGAAGCAGCAGTTCGTTGGGGTCTGCTTGACTCGCAGGGTTAGCCTGGTTTGCCGTGTCGGTCGGACTGCTAAAGATGACTGAGTAGATGACCGTCGCATCAGCCCTACCGTCTCCATTGGTATCGGTACGGAAAGACCAGGCGTTGTCATTTCTACCGTCGCGATTGATGTCAACTCGCTCCTCATCTGGCAACTGGTAAGGATCAAAAGCATCAGTAACTGCTCCCCCAACTGGGCGAACTCGTAGAGTAGTCACACTACCGCCCCCCGGCAGCGGCTGACCATCATTGAGCATCATCCCCAACAGCGTGGACTCGGACGGCACCCCACCGGGATAGCGTGTGTCTTTGCTAGGGTCAAACAGAAACTCGATTTTGGCACGGGCCCGATCGATCGCTGGCGTGGCGGCGTTGTAGATCACGCGCTGTTGACTTTGCCCGATCACCTGGGTATTGCGGTTAAAAGCCCGAAGGGTCAGGGCCCCCACCGTCAGCGTCACCACCAAAATCAGCAAAACAGTCGTTGGCAAAATAAAGCCCGCAGCCGATCGCGTCCTACGTTGGGTCATCAATGCGGTGCGGATGTATCCCAAGATCACCCGTTTGGTGAGGGATTGGTAGAGCTTCCAGATCTGGCGAAATGGCCCCTGGATTGCCTTAGCGAGTTTACGGTTTGACATAGCTGCTAGTTGTGGCAGAAAGAAAAAGGGTCGGATGCAAAGAGTCTCGTTAGAACGGAGCAGTAGATGGCACGCACAGTCAAGGAAAAAAATTCAGTAATCAGTAAAGCAATCAGTAATTTGATCGCACTGTCAGTATGGTCAGACATTGCCCCGCTATCTAGTCAAGGGGCGATCGGTGAGTTCATCAAAACTCTACATTGGTTGACTTATCTTCTTACTGTCTTAATAACTCAACCTCATCGTCAACGGGGAACTTACGTGAGCGACCTGCTAGAGAAAAGCTTGACTATCCGGCAAGTTACGGAAATTGTCAGTCAGTAGATAATCAGTGGATGTGGAGAAAAGAGGTCAAAATCGATGAATTTTTCATGATCAAGCAGTCGCTCTCGCCAATATCATACTCGGATTGAATTTTATTTTAAGTCGATCAGCGGATTACGGTTGTTGGAACAATATTACCCAGGTGCTTTGAAATAGCGATCAACTGAACGAAAAAAAGCTTGGAATCCGTAGAAATTGGGTTGACTTAACAAAATCTTGACCAATCCTAAGCAGAAGTCCTAACTATATTGAGTTTTCTGAGTTAAATCATAGATTTTGGACAAGATAACTACTTTGAACGGTAGGCAAACAGGTTGACTTTGCCCTAAACCTACCCGTCAAGCGCCATAGATAGATCAAAACTGGGGCAGACGTACTTCATCCACCCCAGAGTCAGGAAAATAAAATGGTTGCAAGCACTGTTGCAAGCCCTACAGACGGCTCAAATCAATCCCGGCTTCTTTAGCAAAAGCACTGAGACTCTTGCGCTCAAGCGTTTTGATGGCTTTGGTCGAAAGGCGCAGTTTGACCCAGCGATTGCCTTCTTGCCACCAGACTCTCTTAGACTGCAAATTGGCTTCTTGCAGCTTTTTGGTGCGACGGTGAGAGTGAGAAACCGCCATTCCATTATTGGCAGTCTTGCCCGTCAGTTGGCATTTGCGTGACATTGTTTGGCTCCGAGTTCGTAGGATGGGTTGGGTACAGTCCCTTATTCTATACAGGTTCTTTCCCGCTGTGAAAGGGATTGCAGAAAATCAGGCTTTGGTCAGGGCGGTGAAGGCTTGATCGAGCGATCTCAGCGCCAGATAAATCTCCTCAGCCGTCACAATCAACGGAGGCACAAATCGCACCACCTTGGGGCCCGCCGGAACCAGAAGAACGCCTTCATTCATCGCTGCTTTGACCACCTCGATCGACGTAAATGATGCATCCGCACTCAGTTCTAACCCGTTGATCAATCCCCAGCCGCGCACTTCTTGAATCAGAGTGGGAAACTTTTTGGCGATCTTTTGCAATCCTAAACGCAATTGTCCGCCTCGATACTCAGCGTTCTTTAACAGATTTTCTTGTTCGATCGTTTCACACACCGACAACGCCACAGCACAGACAAACGGATTGCCCCCAAAGGTGCTGGCGTGATCTCCAGGTTTAAAGACATCACAGAAAGATTTGCAGAGCATTGCCCCGATCGGGATTCCTCCACCCAGTCCTTTTGCCGCAGTGAAAATATCTGGCTCAATGCCCAAATTTTCGTAGCCCCAGAGTTGCCCTGTGCGACCCATGCCGACCTGTACCTCGTCCAGGATGAGCAAAATGCCCGTCTCGTCACAAATTTGGCGAATCCGCTTGAAGTAGTCGAGATCACCCGGACGCACGCCACCTTCTCCTTGAAGCCCTTCGAGTAAGATGGCAGCGACTTGACGATCGCCCTGATCTAGTTGCGCGATCGTGGCTTCCAGCGCGGCAATGTCGTTGTAGGGGACATATTGGAAACCGGGCACCAGAGGACTAAAGTTTTGCTGATATTTGGGCTGACCTGTGGCGGTGATGGTGGCGAGGGTGCGACCGTGGAAGCTGGCGTGAGCCGTTAGGATAATGGGATTCTCAATGTTGAGAACCGTGTGAGCATATTTACGAGCCAGCTTGATCGCCCCTTCATTCGCTTCGGCTCCCGAATTGCAGAAAAAGGCACGATCGGCGCAGGAATGCTCGACCAGCCACTTGGCCAGCGCTCCTTGTTGAGGAATGTAGTACAGGTTTGAGACGTGGTGTAGCGTTTGGATCTGCTGAGTGACCGCAGCAACCATTGCAGGATGGGCATGACCTAGGGTACAGGTGGCGATCCCAGCGACAAAATCGAGGTATTCACGCCCCTGATCGTCCCAGACGCGACAGCCTGCCCCGCGCTCTAAAGTCAGTGAGAAGCGTCCGTAGGTTGACATCACATACTCATCAAACTCAGCCGAAGAGAAAGGGCTGGAAGTAGCGACTGGAGCAACAGTAGGGAGAGTTAGGAGGTCTGGACTCACTGAATTTATTCCTTAAGCGCAAGAATTCTGATCAAGAGGTCATGGGTAAACCTCTGCTCAGTTTAGTTTAAGAAACGGATCGCAGAATAGGGGGTCTGTGTTAGGGATTTTTGACAGGGAGACCGAACCGTAGGTAGGAGATGAGGTGTATGAGACAAGTGATGGCGATCGTCGGCGGTGATCAGGGGCAATTTTCTGAGTTGGTGACGGTGCTGATTGTGTTGCTGCTGGTGGCGACGATCGTGGCGTTGTTGTCTCGACGGTTACGGGTGCCCTATGTAACAGGGTTGGTTGTAGCGGGACTGGCGATCGCTGAGTGGCTCCCGCGTCGGATTGGACTGGATTCTTCGCTAATCATTAATTTATTTCTGCCAATTCTGTTGTTTGAGGCGGCGATCAACACGGATATCAGCCGTTTGCGAAGTACTCTCAAGCCGATTTTGATGCTGGCTGGCCCCGGTGTCGTGATTTCTTGCGGGGTGACGGCGATCGGGCTGAAATATGGGCTGAGTCTGGAGTGGATTCCAGCGCTGTTGGTGGGGGTGATTTTGGCGATTACTGACACGGTTTCTGTAATTGCGGTCTTTAAAGAAGTGTCGGTGCCGTCGCGGTTGATCACGATCGTCGAAGGCGAAAGTCTGTTTAACGACGGGATTGCGCTAGTGATTTTTGGGCTGATCCTTAAGTTCAACAATACGGGCAGCGTCACGGCGATCGAAGGACTTAGGGAACTGGCGATCGTCCTTGTTGGTGGGTTAGCCGTGGGGATCGTTCTCGGATATCTGGGAATTGGGCTGTATGTTCGGTCAGAAGATGACCCTTTAAGCAGCATTTTGTTGACGGTGGCGATCGCGCTGAGTGCTTTTCAAATTGGTCAATTTTTGGGGGTGTCTGGAGTCGTTGCGGTCGTGATTGCAGGCTTGCTGATCGGCAATTTGGAACTGTCTCGCAGTGTGTCTGCCTCTAGTCGAGTGACGGTTTTGAGCTTCTGGGAGTATGCCGGATTTGGGGTCAATACCTTTATCTTTTTGCTGATTGGGCTAGAAATCGATTTGCCGACTCTGGGGAGGACGCTGCCTGCGGTTCTTTTGGCAGTCCTTGCGTATCAGACGGGACGGTTTCTCTCGGTGTATTCGATGTTGGCGGTGGTCGGAAAGTTTGATCGCCCCATTCCCTTTCGCTGGCAGCACGTTTTGTTTTTGGGCAACATCAAAGGATCGCTCTCAATGGCGCTGGCTCTGAGTTTGCCATCTTCTCTGGTGGGACGTGAATTTTTGATCGCGATCGTCTTTGGTACTGTTTTGCTCTCACTGGTCGGGCAGGGAGTTAGTTTGCCGTGGCTGGTACAGCGATTAAAGTTGTCTCACACGTCTGAGTCTCAGCAGTGGATCGAGGGATTGCAGTCTCAACTGATGACCTCAAAAGCCGCGCAAGAAGAATTAGATGCCTTGCTCAAAGGCGGCGTTTTGCCCAAATCGATTTACGAAGAGATGCGATCGGGCTATCAGGTCAAAGTGGCGGCGGCAGAACGATCGCTCCGTGACTTTTATAATCGTCGTGAGGATAAATTCTCCAATTTGGAGACAAGTACTCGATTTGAAGCCGTGCGCCGTCGATTGTTGCTCGCTGAGAAAAATGCGCTCAATGATGCCCTTCGCAAGCGAATTCTTTCAGAAGAAGTGGTGCGATCGAGGTTGAAGGCGATCGATGAACAACTCTTGACGCTAGAAGACGATTAAATCTACTCGAAGACGGTCAAATATACCTGGCCTCGATGAAATTGTTCGCTTCGGTTGTAGATCCTGGTAGCCCCCTAAATCCCGCAATTCTGGGGACTTTGAGAGTTGAGAAGAGAACTTTCAACATTCAAAGTTTTCAAGATTCAAAGAAATTGCCGAGGTTCAAAGTCCTCTAATTTTTGGGGATCTAGGGAGCTGAAGGCGACTAAAACGGAGCGAAAAAACTCCATCAAATGGATGCTAAACGCATTTTTGAATGAAGTCGATAATCTCGTGCATGGCTCCTGGTTTGGTGGCAATTAGCACCGTCGATTCGGGGTCTAAAACTGTGCTGCCGTTGGGGATCATTAAGTCCATGTGCGCTTGGGGTTGGTAGCCGATGATTAGCGAACCTGTGGGAAACTTGGGATCTTGGGCGACTTCGGCGAGACTGCGACCGACCACATTGCAGTTTGCGGAGATGGCAAGTTTGACGACTTCGATCTGACCTTGCTCAAAGTGCATCATCGACTCGACTTCGGGATATTCGATGACGTTGACCATTGTGGAAACGGCGAGGTCGATCGCGTTGATCACATGGGTCGCTCCTGCAAAGCGATAAGGCTCTGCAAAGTCGCGATGGCGCATTCTCACCAAAATGTGAGGCACTCCGTAATGTCTAGAAAGCGTCACCATTGCCAGATTGAGCGCATCGTCTCGCAACACGGCGGCCAGCGCGTCGGCTTTGCGAATTCCCGCTTCGATCAGCACCTCGGTTGAAACGGCACTGCCCTCAAATGCCATTACGCCCAGTTGTTCGCGAGCATACCGACAGGCGGCGGGATCAATGTCAATCAGGGCGATCGTGTGTCCTAGCTCGACTAGCTTTTGCGCCAAACTCAGCCCAATCAAGCCTGCGCCCCCGATGAGTACGTACATGACAAACCCTCTGAAAACTTCTCTATAAGTTAAGAGATCTCAGAGAATGGCGCAGAGAGAATTTTTTGACTCAATCAATTTGACTCAATCTAATTTGAGGGCGTTGACGGGCACTTCGTCCCAGGACTCGACGATGCGAATTCGAGCCGTCCAGCCTGTCGCTTTTTGTGTGTCGGTCAGATTTTCTTCAAAAGATTGGTGACACTGCTGGGCTTGAGTTTCGTCACAGCAAGCAATACATGCGTAGAGCAGTCCACCCGGATCGACCTGTTCGTTTACCCAAATTGCCACGATCGCTTCCTCCCAAAACTCCCGATTCTCTGGTTCTACAGGACAGGGGGCCTGAAAATTAAATTAGCTGGAGTCTCTTAAGGATTCTCATTGGCCATTTTGGCGATCGCTTCCCCTGTGACTCGACAGATTCGCCAGTCTGGAAGAACTGTGGCACCCATGCGCTGATAAAAGGCGATCGAGGGTTCGTTCCAGTCCAAGACGCTCCATTCCAATCGCCCATAATCACGAGAGATTGCTAACTGAGCGAGATGAGACAGCAGCGCTTTCCCAATTCCCTTGCCTCGATAGTCTGGCAAAACAAACAGGTCTTCTAGATACAATCCCGGCTTTGTCAAGAACGTGGAATAGTTGGGAAAAAACAGCGCAAAGCCAATAATTTGCTCCGAAGATTGGGCAACGATCGCTTCTACACAAGGTCGAGATCCAAATAAATGTTCTGCCAGCATTTCAGAACTGCCCGTGACCGCATCAGACAGGTTTTCGTAGTCTGCCAGCGCTCGAATCAGCGAGAAAATTGCCAGGACATCGGTAGAATTAGCCGATCGAATCGTAAAAGAGCTTGTGTCTGACATGAATAATTTTGAGTTGAATCCAAAACGAAAGCGCTCTGCTCACATTACTTCAGAAACGCTTTGAATTCTAAATGTACTTTAGAAAATCTGGTTGACTGATACAGCGCTTAAGCCTCCATTGTTGTCAGTGTTGTCAGTCAATTATGGAACGAGCAGTTTACAAAGCGGAACGATCGAGTTCTGAGCGGCAATGTTTCTGTTTTGAACCGCAACGATCGAGTTTTGAACTGCAATGTTTCTGTTCTGAACCGGAACGATCGAGTTCTGAGCGGCAATGTTTCTGTTTTGAGCCGCAACGATCGAGTTCTGAAGTGGATCGACGGAGAAAAATTCTCAAAGCGCTATCACTTCGTAGCTCAACCTTTCAGTTGAGAGCGAATTCATCCCTTGACATACTCACCGCCATAAAGGAACGGTGATTCTTAACGCTTCACCGACTGACGCTACCGAAGTAGTCTTACTCTGTCTCAGCGTCCGTTTAGAGTCTCCCAATGCCCTGTGGCGACTTTTTCGTTTTGTACGCACAAGTAAAACACTTGTTTGCTTCCAGGGTCGGATTCACCGTTGCCCTTTCTGCTTCCCCTATTTCTGATCGCAACTCTGACAGGACTTTCAACCTTGTTATTTGTTTTGGAGTATCTTAAATCCGGGCGGGTCAGTGACCTTCTGCATTGTAGCTTAAAGCCGTCCTCCGCTTCGCTAAAGGACAGGGTTTTAGACCCATTTTTCTGATAAAAATTCAAGTCCTTCTAATGACGCAAGAGACAAAGGACAAAGGATAAGTGCAGTTTTTAGTTCTTTCTCATCCCTCATCCCTCATCCCTCATCCCTATCCCAACCATTCCTTAAGCCGTTCTGCAATCTGGGGCCGCCGCAGTTTCCGCATCGCCTTACTTTGGATTTGCCGCACCCGCTCCCGTGACAAATTAAACATGCCGCCCACTTCTTCTAGCGTGCAAGGCTTACTCGTCGTCAGCCCATAGCGTAGAGAAATGATGTCCTTTTCACGTTGAGTCAGCACATTACCCAAAACATCCCAGATCTCTTGCCGCAGCATCGTCTCGCTCATTTGAGACTCCGGAGATTGAGTATCGCCGTCCTCCAGCAGATCCATTAGCTCTGTGTCTTCCCCTTTGCCGACCCGATGATTGAGCGAGAGCGACTGACGACGCACCTGTTGAAGATGCTGTAACTGCTCAACGGTCAACTCTAGCGATCGCGCCAGTTCTGCCTCGGTCGGATTGCGGCTCAGTTCCCGCTTTAATTCACGGTGAGCCTTCTTCAGCTTGTTCAGCTTTTCGACGATGTGAATCGGCAGGCGAATCGTGCGGGCATCATTGGCGATCGTGCGCGTGATCCCCTGACGAATCCACCAATAAGCGTAGGTCGAAAACTTATAGCCCTTATCGGGATCAAACTTCTCAGTCGCCCGATTTAGCCCCAAAGCACCTTCTTGAATCAGATCTAGAAACGGGACACCACGGTTCAAATAACGCTTGGCGATCGACACCACCAGCCGCAGGTTCGATCGGATCATCTTACGTTTGGCGACCCGACTGCGATGAAGGCGATGGTCTAGCTGCCGTTCGGTCAGCCCCACCTTTGTAGCAATGTCGTGCTTGGATGGAATCCGCCCCAAATCTTGATAAAGATGGCGCTGCACTTCCTCAATCTCGACCAGATACTGCACCCGTCGGGCCAGTTCCACTTCTTCGTCTGCTTTAAGAAGCGGATAGCGGGCCATCTCTTTGAAAAAAGCGCCCACCGCATCATCCGCGATCGTCTTGCTGTATCCTGACGATCGAGCGCTGGCAATTTGATCAATTTCGGTTTCCTCAGAAGCGGGTTCTTCTCCGATAATTTCGGCAACCTCATCTAACTCCGAAAGATCCGGTTCTTCAATTTCGACAATAGGCGCACCAGAAAAGTCAGCATCTCCTTCCATTTGTAGGGAGTCAACTGAATCTAACTCAGTCACGTCCATTGCAAAGTCCAACTCACGATCAGAGAGGATTCCTGTGTTAGAACTGTTTCTTTGTTCGTTCATAAGAATGCAATATCAATGGGGGGTTTACTGAATACTTGAAGGGGCAACTTCAGACCGCTTGAACAGAGATTCAGGCGCTTAAAGTGCGGAGACGACATCCCGAAAAAACTCAAATAACGACTGAGATTGGGAGCCAATTTGGAGTGATCGAACAGCAAAGGTTCTATCTGAAGAAAGTGAAGAAAATGAAGAGTCCTGTCTTCAAATAAGTTGAAATTGGCTTCAAATGTCCTCCCAGAATTAAGATTTTGAAGTCAGTGATACTCTAAATTTGGTTGCTTGAAACCATTTACAGCTTTTGTTTCAGGAACGGTATGAATACCCTAACAAAGGTTAGAAAATTCTGCCGCCGACGCAGCCTAAACCAACCTTTTGTAGAAGACAGAAACCAGCGATCGCACGATAGGTAATCTGCAAGAGATCTCAGCAACGATCACCTAAGTTTCTGTAGTCTTCACAACAAAATAATTGAGAAGAGGAATCTGCTTTTGGCTGTCATAACAGACTCTCATACCCGATCGGGTTTACATCTCTACCGATAGTGGGAAAATCCGATGGTTATTTTTTGAATTTATCTGGTAGTCTTATCATCTCTTGGGCTGAAGAGAGGTAAAGCGCCCCTGACTCTACCAATACACTCGCTAAAATTAAGGAGATCGTTTGAACTACTTCCTGCGGTTTTTCCCAGACATTGCAGCTTAAATAACGCCTCTTAGAGAACCCTGAATTTGAGCCTGTTAAGTTTTTCTATCACTAGTGACTGACGAATTAGCGCTCTCTGCATCGGATGATCGATTATGTCTAATCCCGCACCGCTTTTAGTATTGGCTGAATCTGAAGGAACTTATTGCCCCGATCGCTGGGTTGAGGTGCTGGTCGATTGTCCCGGAGCGCAAGGACTCTATACCTATCGGCTGCCGATCGACCTCTCAGTACAAACGGGTGACATCTTGAGTGTGCCTTTTGGGCCTCAACAGGTGGGGGCGATCGCGATTCGACTCTTGACCACTCCGCCTGATCTTGATGCGGCCCAAATTCGCACTGTGGAGTCGATCGTCAGTCCAGGGTTTTTTGCGCCGACCTACTGGCAACTGCTCGATCGCGTCGCACATTACTATCACACTTCGCTGATGCAGGTCGTCAAAGTGGCGCTGCCGCCAGGGTTGTTGATGCGATCGCAGCGTAGAATTCACCGAGTCAGAGAAGCCAATGCAGGAATGCTGACCGGAACCGCACAGCAGATTTTAGACTTGCTCAACGACAGTAAGACAGGCGACTATTCCTGGGTACATCTCCAACGGCAGGTGTCTGGCGCGAGTCGAGGATTACAAGAACTGCTCAAAAAAGGGCTGGTCGAAAGCTATTTGCTGCCTCCGAGCGCAGTGCGTCCTAAGCTAAAACAGGCGGTCACCCTCGTCGCCGAAGATAGTTGTGAACTGACTCCCCGCCAAAGCGAGATTTTAGACCTACTCAAGCGACAGGGGGGTGAGGCCTGGCTCAATGAATTTTTGCAACAGTGTCACGTCAGTTCCTCGGTGCTAAAAACGCTGGAGCGCAAAGGCTATTTAGTCATCCAGCCCAGAGAAGTTTTGAGAACCGATCGCGGCATCTTGAGCGATGAAGACCGATCGCGTGCGCTAACTTCCGATCAAATCACCGTTCTCCAACAGATTCAGCAGTGTCAAGAATTTACCGAAATTTTGCTGCATGGAGTGACCGGATCAGGGAAAACAGAAGTCTACCTGCAAGCGATCGCTCCCATTCTAGAGCGAGGAGAATCGGCTTTGGTTCTGGTGCCTGAGATTGGGCTGACTCCCCAACTGACCGATCGCTTTCGAGCCAGATTTGGCGATCGAGTCTGCGTCTATCACAGTGGATTGTCCGAAGGAGAACGCTATGACACCTGGCGACAAATGCTCACAGGCAACCCTCAAGTGGCGATCGGCACCCGTTCTGCAATTTTCGCCCCGCTTCCTAAGTTGAGCCTGATCATTCTGGACGAAGAACATGACTCCAGCTTCAAACAAGACCAGCCCGCTCCCTGTTACCACGCTCGAACGGTTGCCCAATGGCGCGCCCAGCTAGAAAACTGTCCGTTGATTTTGGGTTCAGCCACGCCCTCTCTAGAATCCTGGGTTATGGCCAAAGGGTTATCGCAAGCCGCTAATTCTCGCTATCTGTCTTTACCCAAGCGCGTTTACGATCGACCCATGCCTGCGATCGAAGTCGTCGATATGCGTCAAGAACTGCGGGAGCGAAATGGCTCTATCTTTAGTCGATCGCTGCAAACCGCTCTAAGTCAGCTTCAGGAAACCGGACAGCAGGGCTTACTCTTTATTCATCGGCGCGGCCACAGTACCTTTGTTTCTTGTCGAAGCTGTGGCTATGTGATGGATTGTCCCAACTGCGATGTGTCGCTTTCATACCACCACGTTCACGCTGAGGCGCGGCCGCTTTTACGCTGTCACTATTGCAATCATGTCGCTTCTCAGCCGTCAGCCTGCCCAGACTGTGGATCTCCCTACTTCAAAAATTTTGGCAGTGGCACTCAAAAAGTTGCTCAAGCGTTGGTGCGGCAGTTTCCAGATATTAGAGTCATCCGATTTGACAGCGATACCACTCGCAACAAAGGCGCACATCGGGCCCTGCTAACCAAATTTGCTCAAGGAGAAGCCGATCTTCTAGTCGGGACTCAAATGCTTACTAAAGGGATTGATCTGCCGCAAGTCACGCTAGTAGGCATTATTGCTGCTGACGGATTACTCAATCTGCAAGACTTTCGAGCCAGCGAGCGAGCCTTTCAAACGTTGTTACAGGTAGCAGGACGAGCCGGACGAGGCGACGAACCTGGACGAGTGATCTTGCAAACCTACGCGCCCGAACATCCCGTGATCGAAGCGGTACAGCGGCATGAATACGAACCGTTTGTCACCTCCGAACTGGAGCAGCGATCGACCCTCAACTATCCTCCCTATGGCAAACTGGCGCTGTTGCGCTTTAGTGCGATGAATCCTGCGGTCGTGCAAAAAGCCGCCGAACGAGTTGCCCAAACCCTATCGCGATCGCAAGACTACGAACTTTTGGGGCCAGCCCCCGCTACTATTCTCAGAGTTGCCGGACGCTATCGCTGGCGAATTTTGCTGAAGTTTTCTCAGACCGTCGCCCCCGTCATGCCCGATCTAGACGAACTGCGATCGCTCTGTGGGTCTAATGTCAGTCTCACGATTGATATCGACCCCATGAACCTGATGTGACTTAGACTTCCTCCAACTTTCTCGCTCCGCATTAATATACCTTCCAGGGATAATTCTCTGTGATTAACGTGAATCTGAAGCTTTAACCAACGAAGTGGAAAAACCTTTCTGCAACAAAATCCTGGTTAAGAGCAACATTGATGAGAATTCTGTCAATACCCCCCAGGGGGCTTTAGCGCCTTATTTTTGGCATTCTTCTTAATCTCTCAATCTTCCGTGTCTAACTTTTCAGTAGAACTCATCAAAGTGATGTCAGCTATTTGAGAATGAATTGCAAAAACCTTGACAACCTTATCTGAACCGTAATAAGACAATTAGAGACGAGCGCTTGTAGAATACTCTAGGTGATAATGGTTATCATTACTGTATTCTGCCTGTCAGACTGCGATTTTGCGGGTAGAGCGTTGTCCTAAAAAGTTAAATTGGTGTGAGCCTAGGATGAATATGTCAAAAATTTTCTCTCAAGCTTTGTGGCTCAATCCGCTTGTTTTGGTCGCTAGCTTGACGGTTGCCTCCAGTGCGGCGGCTCAAAGTCAGGCACCTGGTAGCGATGTTCAATCCTCTGTTGCCGAATTGAGTCAGAGCGAACCGACTGCCCTTTCTCAAGTGACCTCCGTTTCTCAACTGTCAGATGTGCGTCCGACAGATTGGGCGTTTCAGGCGTTGCAATCCCTGGTTGAGCGCTATGGCTGTATTGCGGGCTACCCTGACAAAACCTATCGCGGCAATCGGGCCCTGACTCGTTACGAATTTGCGGCTGGGGTGAATGCGTGTCTCGATCGCGTCAATGAGCTAATCGCTGCCTCCACGGCCGATCTGGTCAAAAAAGAAGACCTGGCGACTTTGCAAAAACTCCAAGAAGAATTTGCTGCTGAATTGGCGACCTTGCGAGGTCGAGTCGATGCGCTCGAAGCTAGAACGACCACGTTAGAAAAGCAACAGTTTTCGACCACCACCAAACTCAACGGGGAAGTGGTCATTGGCATTGCAGGCGTTGCTAGTGGCGAGACGATTAACGGTCGAGAAGTCTCAAAGAATACGATTTTGGGCGATCGCGTCCGCTTAAACTTTGACACCAGCTTCACGGGCAAAGATCTGCTGAGAACGCGACTGCAAGCCAGCAATTTGGCCGCATTACCCGCCGCAAGAGACAATGGCGACCTGCTCACCCGCGAAGGCAGTTTCCGTTTTGCTGGAGAAGGCAACAACGAAGTGGGCGTGGATGCCCTGTTGTATCAGTTCCCGCTGGGCGAAAAAACCACCGTTACGATCGAAGCTAATGCAGGGGCGATCGACGACTTTACCGATACCCTCAATCCCTTTTTAGATGGAGATGGCGCGACGGGCGCTTTGACCCATTTTGGCTCTCGCAATTCCATTTACTACCTGGTAAACGGAGCGGGATTAGGCATCAGACACGCCTTTGGTGAGCAATTAGAACTCAGCTTGGGCTACTTGGCAAACGATCCGGCCACTCCTACCAGTGGGTCAGGTTTATTTAATGGGGCGTATGGAGCGATCGCGCAACTCACCTTTAAGCCCAGCGACAAACTGGGGGTCGGATTGACTTACATTCACGCTTACAACAACGACTTCAGTGCAAACGGCAGCGTCGGCAGCACCTTGGCAAACTTTAGAGAAGCCACCGGACTCCCAACGTCAGCCAACGCCTATGGGGTGAGTGCTTCCTTTCAACTCAGTCCGCAGTTTGTATTGAACGGCTCTGTGGGCTACACCAATGCTCGTACTCTTTCTGGACTCAGAGGCGACTTTGACATCTGGAACTGGCAAGTCGGTTTGGCGCTCCCTGATTTGGGCAAAAAAGGCAACCTGGCCGGAATCATCGTCGGTCAAGAACCCAAAGTTACGTCGGCGAGTGGGGGATTTGCGCGCGATCGTGACACCTCGCTGCACATCGAAGGCTTTTACCAATATCGACTCAACGACAACATTGCGATCACGCCTGGAGTGGTTTGGTTAACGGCTCCCGATCACAATAGCGATAACGAAGATGTGGTGATTGGTACGGTGAGAGCGACGTTCACGTTCTAAATCCAACAAATCTACTGTTCATTATTAGTTAAAGCTAGAAGTCATGGGGACTTCCTCGCGGCTTCTAGCTTTTTTAATGTGATTTGCTCAGGAATCCTTGTCTTAGAATCCCTCAGAATTGGGGAGGTGAGGCGCAAGAGATTCAGAAAACGCAGCCAAAGAACTTCATCAGTTCCCGTCTAAAATTCAGCCGTCTCCATCGTTGTCAATTTCCAAGTTCAGCACGTAGCACCCTAGCTGAGTCTGGTCGGCCCAAAGCTCATATTCCAATCTCAACTGCTCAGGGATAGGATAGCCATCTAGATGCAGACTGCGGGTATAGTTGCGGAGCTTGATCTGGCTGCCCTGTCTAATTTGACTACCTTGAAGCCAATAGCGAGTCATCCCATAAACTCCACGCTCCCACAGGTGGCGATAACTCAGCTTGCCGTCTCCCTGCATGGTCATTGTGACGCGGTAGGGCGAAATTTCGAGCCACAGCAAACGAGGGGTCGGCATGGGAGGCGCAACGAGTTGAGGATTTTCTAACGCTCGATTTGCAAAAGCGTCGTGTCGAATTTCTCTGGATTCCAAAACTCTCGGCTCAGTTAGCAAAACGTGAAAGCGTTCTTGGTCTTTTTGATAGAGGGTGCCGATCGTCTGTATGTCTGTCCATACGGGCAAGTCCGTCGAAACGATCGAAAGGTGAACGGGTTTGCGGTGATGGGTCAGCATGAGGTGAGGAGTGAGGAGTGGGACGTAGATCTCATTCAAAACTTTTCAGAAAGCGGTACGATAACAACGCAATCCGATGCCCAGTCTAGCTGATTCCTATGGCAACTCATACCGCGATCGCGCTTAAAATTACAAACGAACAGCATGATTTGATCATTCACCGATCGCGCTCTGGTCAACCATTACACGGGAAAATTCGCATTCCGGGCGATAAGTCGATTTCTCATCGATCGTTGATGTTGGGCGCGCTGGCTGAGGGGGAAACGATCATTCAGGGATTGCTGTTGGGAGAAGATCCGCGCAGTACGGCAAGTTGCTTTCGGGCGATGGGGGCAGAGATTTCGGATCTCAATTCTGATGAAGTGCGGGTTAGAGGCGTTGGATCAGGCAACCTACAAGAACCTTTGAATGTGTTGGATACGGGCAATTCTGGGACGACGACTCGCCTGATGTTAGGGATTTTGGCCGCTCAACCGGGGCGTTTTTTTACGGTGACGGGCGATGCTTCGATTCGATCGCGGCCCATGTCTCGTGTGGTCAAACCGCTTCAGAAAATGGGTGCCCAGATTTGGGGTCGCAAAGACGATTCTCTGGCACCGTTGGCGATTCGAGGACGGGCGTTAAAGCCGATTCACTATCATTCTCCGATCGCCTCTGCTCAGGTCAAATCCTGCATTCTCTTGGCGGGGCTGATGACCGAGGGCCAAACGACCGTAACGGAACCGGCCCTGTCTCGTGACCATAGCGAACGAATGCTACGATCGTTTGGCGCAGATCTCAGCGTCGATCCAGATACCAACAGTGTGACCGTGACGGGACAGGCTCGACTCAAGGGACAAATGGTGATCGTGCCCGGTGACATCAGTTCTGCGGCGTTTTGGCTAGTGGCGGCGGCGATCGTGCCCGGTTCTGAGTTGACGATCGAGAATGTGGGCGTAAATCCGACTCGCACCGGAATTCTGGAAGCCTTGGAACAGATGGGCGCAGACATCACTCTCGAAAATCAGCGCGAAGTGGCGGGGGAACCTGTGGCAGATTTGCGGGTGCGTCACAGTTCGTTAAAAGGCTGCACGATCGCCGGGGACTTGATTCCTCGCTTGATTGACGAAATCCCGATTTTGGCCGTCGCTGCTACGTTTGCCAAGGGAACGACTGTCATCCGCGATGCTGAAGAACTGCGCGTCAAAGAGAGCGATCGCATCTCCGTCATGGCCACTCAACTCAATCTGATGGGAGCCAGCATTACCGAACTGCCCGACGGCATGGAAGTTGTTGGCGAAAGATCCCTAACTGGAACCGAAGTAGACAGCTTTACCGATCATCGGATTGCTATGAGTCTAGCGATCGCCGCGCTCAACGCCCAGGGCACGACCACGATTCATCGCGCCGAAGCTGCGGCCGTTTCTTACCCTGAATTTGTGGAGACGCTGAAGAGAGCGATCGGTGAATAACGGTGAAATTGAAGTGTCCGATGATGATTCAATGGTCTGATGAGGACGACTGTTTTTTGGTCGGGTTTCCTGATTTTCCGAGGCAGCGCTGGCGGACTCATGGTGACACTTACGAGTCTGCGGTTGCTAATGGGATCGAAGCGTTGGAGTCCTTAATTATAAACGAACTGAGTAAAATTACTTCATATATCGCCGAGAGCTTTGTCAAAGGCGAGACGCTTAAAATGGGATTTGAGAAGGTGTTTGAGGGCGGCAAATGTCTGCAAAAGATGTTTTTCACAAGGCTGTTCGGTCAGCCCTCGAAAAGGACGGATGGCTGATTACGGCTGACCCCCTTTATATCAAAGCTTCTCCCCAGATTGCGATGTATGTCGATTTAGGAGCAGAAAAGCTCTTGGCTGCTGAACGCAGTGGGAAAAAAATCGCGGTTGAGATCAAAAGCTTTTTGGGATTGTCTGCAATTCATGAATTTCACTTGGCTTTGGGTCAGTTCCTAAATTATCGATTGGCACTAGAAAAACTAGAGTCAGAACGAACCTTGTATTTGGCGATTCCAGAAGACGCTTATCTAGAGTTTTTTGTCGATGAATTCATTCAGCAAGCGGTAGAAGCTTATCAACTAAATCTAATTATTTTTAATCCTGCCCAGGAGACGATCGAACAATGGAAAAATCAACCTACAGACAGTTAATCATAGATTTGTTGAAAGAACATGCAAGCCATCCAGTCAATGACGAGTCTCTTGAAACACAGCTTATCTTTGATGCCGAGAACGATCACTATCAGCTACTGCGCCTTGGCTGGGAAGGTGAAAAGCGAATTTATGCTTGTCCAATTCATGTTGATATTAAAGATGGCAAACTCTTGATTCAACGTGACTTTACCGAATCAGGAATTGCTCAACAGCTGGTAGAGCGAGGTGTACCTAAGTCAGCGATCGTCCTAAATTTTCGATCACCCTTTGTCAGACAATTTAGCGAGTTTGCGATCGTCTAGCGACAAGAGAATATTGCAAGCGATCGCCTCTTGAGAGTAAAGGAACGAGCGACTTCATCAGGAAATAGAAAATGACTGAGATTGTGTTTTTGGTTGAAGATGATCCTGATGGTGGCTACACGGCTAGAGCATTAGGTGAAGCAGTTTTCACGCAAGCGGATGACTTAAAAACGCTGCGAGAGATGGTGCGCGATGCTGTTCAGTGTCATTTTCCTGACGAGCAAAACCGTCCCAAAGTCATTCGATTACACATTGTTCGAGATGAAGTGATTGCCTCATGAGATTGCCAAGAGACTTATCAGGAGATGATCTGGTAAAGTCACTAACAAAATTTGGCTATGTAGTCACTCGTCAAACGGGCAGTCACACTTTGAACTTGATCGAGAAAAACTTCGTCATGCACTTTTCTCCTAACTCCATTGGTCAGGCAAACTGGTAATCAAGACAGGCATCGGGAACGATCGCTCCACTTCATCTACTTTTAGATCTAAGGATTTTGTGTAAAGTTATACGCAATGCTGTTTAGGGTGGGCAACCACTCTACCCTCGGCTTTGTAGATCCGGGCGTGGGGATTGGGGCCGACTCTGTGCAGCTAGTTGTAATGAGCGGGTCAGGTACCGGAAACGATCGCTTCTCCATCAGCGTAAATCTTCGCAGTGCTGCATTATAGGCAAACACGACTCCAGCTTCAATTTCGTACATCCAGGCGTGGAGGTTGAGCTTGCCGCCGTGTAGCTTTGATCGAATGGCGGGATAGGTTTCTAAATTTTCGATTTGCGTCAAGACATTTTGCTCGATCGCAATCTTCAAGAGTTGGTCGGGTTCGGTTCCGGCATAGTTGTCCATCACCACGCGCCGAGTCGTTTCGCCGTGACGCTTTAGCCAGTCATAGACCGCAGGCATCTTCTCAGCCAGGGTGCCAATTTGCAGCAGTCCTTTCATCGCGCCACAGTGAGAATGTCCGCAAACAATGATGTCCTTGATGCCCAAGGCCTCAACTGCGTACTCAATACCCGCCGATTCAGCGCTGCTGGCTGCCCCATAAGAAGGGATGATATTGCCTACGTTTCGCATGACAAACAGTTCGCCGGGAGCCGCTTGCGTGATTAAACAGGGGTCGATGCGCGAATCAGAACAAGTGATGAACAAAACTTCTGGAGACTGCCCACCCGAAAGCCGTTCAAAAAGATCTCGGTTGTCAGCGAAATAGTTGTCGTGGAAAGAGTTGAGTCCTTGGATCAGTCCTGTGAGCGACATGATTTCTTGCCCTAGTTGCGGTGAAGTAGCGGATTGTGGAGCCGATCGATAGAGCCAAATGATTGTCAACCATCGGCATTATCCTTCCCTTCTACAAGAGCAATGTAACACTTTCCGTATTTTTGTAAAGTCGAGTAAAGCTCTACTATTTGACCTTGAACTCAGCTACCCCTGATCCCCGCTTTTGGCAGCGATTCTAGCAAAAACTCTTTGACGTACATAACCGTTGCGTAGAACTGAAAATCGACGTTTTTCTTCTTTGAGAAGCCGTGTCCTTCATCTTTTGCCATCAGATACCAGACGGGAACATTATTTTTTCGCACCGTCGCCACAATTTGTTCGGCTTCGTTGAGCGGCACGCGAGGATCATTTTTGCCGTGGATTACAAAGAGCGGTTTTTTGATGCGATCGGCGTTATTCACCGGAGAAATTTTCAGCAAAAATTCGCGCATTTTGGGATCGCGCTCGTCGCCATATTCCACTCGTCGCAGATCTCGTCGATAGCTTTCGGTTCGTTCTAAAAAGGTGACAAAGTTAGAAATGCCCACAATGTTGATGGCTGCTCGAATGCGATCGCTATAATTCGTCGCCACCGCTAACGACATGTAGCCCCCATAACTGCCGCCCGTAACTAGAATTCGGTCTTTATCGAGATCAGGCTGAGTCGCAATCCAGTCTAATAGTGCGCCAATATCTTTGACAGAATCCTCGCGCAAAAAGCCATTGTCTAACTTCAAGAAGGTTTTGCCATAGCCCGTCGATCCCCGAACATTGGGGAAGATCATCGCCACGCCCAACTCATTCAAATAGTAGTTAGCGCGTCCCAAAAAGACCGGACGAAACTGACCTTCTGGGCCGCCGTGAATGTCAATCATGACAGGACGCTTGCCCTCAAACTTGGCGGGTGGACGATACAGAAACCCAGAAATCGTTTTATTGTCGAAACTCTTCCAGCGTACCAGTTCTGCGTCTGAAAAATTAGCTGTATTCAAGCCGCCCGTCTCGCTCTCTGTCCAGCGATCGACCTGATTTGTCCCCAGATTGAGCGAATAAATGTCAGCCGTCGATCGAGCCGAAATTAGCGTAAAGCCCAAATCCTGATTATTGCGATGCCAGGTGATGCCATAGACCAGACCGACGGGTAGCTTGGGCAGCGTCCATTCTTTGCGGGTGTCAGTGTCCAGAATATGCAGCACACTCGCGCCGTCTTCATTGGTCACAAACGCCAGATGCTTGCCGTCTTCCGACAAATCAAGATCTTCCACATCCCAGGGAATTTGACTTGTGAGATAAGTGGGTTCAAACGTTGCCAGATCCACGTAAGCAAGCCGAGAAAATTCGGACTCACGATCGCTCACCACGTACAATCCCTTGCCATCTTTACTAAACACTGCGCTCTGATAGGCAATTTTTTCTTGGCCGCCTTTGGGAGTGAGCAGTTTCTTCTCGCCTGATTGCGTGTCAAATAGCCACAAATAGCTTTCGTTGACCGAGACGTACTCCATTGCCAGCACCTGTCGATCGTCCGGTGACCAATCCATCGGCCCCCAGCCGCCCCCTTCAACGGTTGCCAGCAGACGATCGCTCTTGGGGTTTGCAGGCTCAAGACTATAAAAATCAGTGTCCTTTCCAGTCCGGCGCGTCGAAGTGTAGATCATGCGATCGCCGCGATTTGACCAGATGCCTCGACTATTCTTAGACTTGCCATCGGTGAGCAGCGTTACATCGCCCGTCCTCAAGTCATAGCGATAGTTTTGATTAAATTCATTGCCGCCGATGTCTTTGCTAAAAACAAAGTAGTCGCCCTGCCCCGGTTGATAGGTCGCTCCGCCCACCCGCTCAGAGAAAAACGTCATCTGCTTGCGAGCGCCCAACGGAAACTTGACTAAATGTACCTGTGGGGTATCGGCAAATCGAGTCGAAATCAGCATCTCCCGACGGGTCGGATGCCAGCTAGAAAGGGCCGCCGATCGAAACTGGGTGTAGCGATCGACCGTTGTCGCCAACTCAGCAGGAATTGCAGGAATGCCCTCGACTACGAGATTCTCGCCAGGAGCGATCGTTTCTTGAGCCAGTACCATTACAGAGGGAAGCAGCACGACTGCCAAAATTGTCGCTAAAACTTTAGTTAAAAATCGCATAGCTCCATCATCGCAAATCCCTAGCCCTTTGAGAATTAAGGATTATCGAATTTGAAGCAGCGTCAACATTACTGGCTCGATACAGATCACGGTTACTTTGCAAATCAGACAAGGCTTTGCGCTCCCATGAATGAGAGGGGGGTGAAAGGTTGCCCTTACTAGACTGCAAGCATCCTGGAATGGACGGTTGAGAAACCCCCTTCAGACGATTGCATCCTTCACCCCATAGCCAACTCTTGGGAACTGTACTCAGGCACGTTCTGCCGTTCTAGCCAGTTGATATTGCGAAGCCACTTCCAAACGCCTGTAGAACGTCTGACGACCACCCCTTTGCTCTGTTCTGCCACAATCTCTTTTAACTCAGCGGTCGTAAAACAATAGCCCAATTGATCCGAGATTTTGAGAAAGTCTTCGGGCGATCGCACCGCTTCAAACCGCTCCCGAATTGACTCATCCTGAGCCACCGCTTTCAAAAACCGAGTTGCACTTTCTACAGACATGTTACGTTCTCCTTGGGCTAGTCAGTATTTGCACCAGATTGCTCAGTGGGGTCGGGGCGCGATCGCAGTTCTCCAAATCAAAACGCTTTAAGCAATCCTCTTCTCATCCACTTTTTCATCCACCATGACGGTGAGAGATGTACTCAGACTTCATCAAAAAATGGACTTGTGGATAAGTGTAAACTACTACGTTACTTAAGCGCTTAGGTATAAACTTGCACAAATTCATTAAAATTTTTTGCTGAAAGCGTCAAACTACTGATAAAACTATATTGCTCCTTTATAAAAGCTTCATTAAACAAGATTGTGACAGTTTGATCGCTTTCTCGGCCCTCTCTCAAGTCAGATGTTTTCCGGCACTCTTACCTAGATGGGAGACGATCGTTCAGAGAATCTAAAGATTTGGGAAATTTGGGGCGATCGTTCTGCTGGGGATACTGAGTCCGCGAGTCAACCTTGAGAAGTCGATCAGGCGATTTAGAAGGACGGCGTAAAAGCTCTAGCTCTCGATCGAATTGCTCTCGTCCCTTTCTGAAAAAGTCTTCAGAACTTGAGGGCACCAGATCACGAGAAAGCCGCTGCAACTGTACCGAACTCAAACCCGTCAATGACTGCGCCTGAGCAGCAGACCCTATCAGCAGAGGCAGCATCCAAACTACAGAGACCGTCCAACAAGATGCTTTCATGAGGTGCGTCGTGGAAAACACGGTCAGAAACTCTACCTACCAGGCTAACGCGCTCGATTAAGATTGTGTAAAGTAGTCTGCCTATTAAAAGCCGTTGGAGTCTAACTTTTTATCCAAACAGCGATTGACTGTTCACTTGGAGTTCGATCGCCTCAATTTATCGCCTCAGCCCGCTGCCTATCTCGAAGTCGGTGCCAAAACGCCGCTGCTCATGCTGCACGGTTTTTTAGGTGACGGACGATGCTGGCTACCTTTAATGGATCAGTTACAGTCTCAATTTCGCTGCGTTGCCTTGGATCTGATGGGATTTGGTGACTCTGCTAAACCGTCTATTCAATACAACGTGGCTAAAGAAGTGGCGTTTGTGCATCAAGTGATTGAGAAATTGCAGCTTGCACCCTGCTATATCTTGGGGCACTCCTTTGGAGGATGGGTCGCCGCCGCCTACGCTTTGCAATATCCCGATCGAGTAAAGGGTCTCGTTTTGGCAGCACCCGCAGGCATTCGAGATGACAGTTTTGCGGGGCGATATGACCATCTCAGACCGCTTCTCTGGCAGACTCCGATCGTCGATTGGGCCTTGACGCTCCTCAAACCGATCGCCACCCCCTTTGGTCAGCGTCCCACTCTCGAACAACTCGCCTGGTTTCGTCGAGAATTAAAGGCTCAACCTGCTGCCCGATCGTTTCTCGTAGATCGGCTCCGCCCCGAAGATGCGATCGACACGGTTGAAAAAGAAATTTATCGATTGAAAGTGCCAACTTTGGTAATCACAGGCGATCGTGACGAGACCATTCCCATCTGGCACTGCGAAACCTATGCTCAAGAAATTCCCAATGCTCAGTTGGTCGTGATCCCCGACGCTGATCACGCCCTGCCACAAAAATATGCGCCTCAGCTTGCCAAAGCGATCGGCCAATTTTTAGAAACTCTTTCGACTATTTAAAATTCTGGTTGCGGTACGAGTTATTCGCGCTTCCGAAGCACTACCCTGCCGTAGATTTTCATCCTTTTACTCGCTATCCCCAGCGGGTTCTTGGCTGATGGCTTCTATTGACTTTGCTTTGCGCGATTCTAGCCAAAGAGGAACCACAATCCAGGCGACGACGATGAGCAGGGCGGCGATCGTAAACTGGGAAGCCAAACTAATCAACTTCTCCAGAGGCACCACCTGTCCCGCAAAATACGCCAGAGACACCATGACCGATGCCCAAGCACAGGCCCCAGCCACGTTGTAAAGCATAAATTTGAGAAATGGCATCTCAGCGATTCCCGCAAGAGGACTGGCAAAGATTCGCAGCAGGGCAATAAATCGGCCCAACAAAACGGCTTTTCCAGCATTTTCGCTAAACTGGCGGCGAATTTCCTCTAGCTGTGCTTCTTTGACTCGAAACACCCGCCCCAGATTCAGCAGTAATGGCCACCCCCCGTAGCGTCCAATCCAGTAGCCGCAAGTGCCCCCTAGAATCGCGCCAGAGGCTGCGTCAGCCAAAACGTACCAGTAGTTAAGCTGATCGTTTCCAGCTAAAAATCCCCCGGCTAGGGTGACGGTTTCTCCGGGAATAGGCAAACCCAAATTTTCTAACAAAATTCCAAAGAAAATCGCCCAGTAGCCGTACTGTTGAGCAATTTCTTGAATAGCTTCGGGCGAGATAAAGTCAAGAGACATTAGGTTAACCTTTACAAAGCTTCATCTTTCCCGTCGATCTTGACTTGATTTCAGAACGGTGTCAATGCAGGGTAATTTGAATTCTGGCTTTTGTTGTCTTGGATGCGACGGAGAGCTTTCTTAATCTTAGAGACATTTCCTTACATTGAGGGCGGACAAATCAGATCCTATACAAAGCTTCCGATTCAGGCGCGTCAGCAACCAGCCAATCATCCTGCCGCAAAATGAGTTGATCAAAAGCCTATTGGGGCTATTTTCAAAAAAGCTTTCGAGGCAAAAACTGCAATTTTTATCACAAAAGAGAAAATTTTAATATAAAGGAACCCAAACGTGAAGATTTTGTGAATCCTCCGGAGAATTCCTCAAAGCCGACGAAGCTAATCTTTATAGTTGTAGCAGCAAGTTACGTATATCTACTTAGCTTGAAAAGTCCCCTAGTCTCTACATCCCAGCGATTTGATTCGGTCGATCGACTGAGCAGTAAAACAAGGTTTATCGGTTTTGGGTGGGGACGAGCAAGTGCTTTTAAAAGTCAACAAAATCTTTTTTAGGAATGAGGCTATGGGTTCTAAAAGCATCAGTGAGGAGTTTTTACTTCAGCCCCAGGGTCGGCTGGATTTGCGAGGCGGCGGTCACCTTCGGCAACAGCTTGAAACGGTCGCATCGCAGGTTTCTCAAGGTAGCGTTTCTCGTTGCCGCAAGCTGTGGGTGGTGGATATGTCGTGTATTGAATTTATCGACAGCTTTGGCCTCGCTTCGCTGGTTGCAGGGCTAAACGTAGCGACTCAAGTGGGGGCCCGGCTCGTTTTGTGTGGTCTGTGCCCATCTGCCCAACTGGTTTTTGAAATCACACAGCTCGATCGTGCCTTCACGATTTTTGAAAGTTATGATGCACTGCTGGCTTCTTTAGAACTTCCTACCCTTCAGGTCTTGCCTGCTTTAGAGGTGGCGTGAAGC
The DNA here is from genome assembly GCF_052939495.1 of Phormidesmis sp. 146-12. Classification (NCBI taxonomy): domain Bacteria; kingdom Bacillati; phylum Cyanobacteriota; class Cyanophyceae; order Leptolyngbyales; family Leptolyngbyaceae; genus Phormidesmis; species Phormidesmis sp. 146-12. The sequence goes on from NZ_JBJPHS010000002.1 coordinate 89,633, forward strand.
GATCGGTTGAATGATCCCGCCTGATGGCCCTAATCGTTCTTGAAAAAGTACGATCGGGCTGTTTTTTATTTTGAGGCTTATTTTGAGGTGGTGAAGCCTACAGACGATCAAACAAAAGGGAACCTTCCCTCCTCTTAAAAAGACGAACCGTTCCCTCTAGCGTCGTTAAAACTTAGTTCCCATCGAAATTTCAACCTCTGCCAGCCAAAATCTGAAGCCTGGTTGAAAGGCAGCCATCCCAAACGATCAGGCATTCCCAAAGCTGGGTAGCGAGATATCTCCCTCCGATCGGGGGAAGCTGGGCAAATCTAGGTGAGACGTGCGGCGAGTTCTAACCGCCAATCGGTAGCTGACACTCTGCAACTCCGCATGAAGCTGACGGTTTTCTCGCTGCACCAGAGCCACCTTTTCGCGAACGGGAGCCATTCGCTCGGCAAACTTTTGCTTGTAGATCTTGGGTAACTCCTGAACGACTTGCTCTAACATGCGAGAGCGATCGGTCAATTCTTGAACCGACTGCCGCAGTTGATAGATTTCAGCATCGCGTTCGGCAATCTGCTCCTGATAAAACGTAACTTGCTGCTCAACCTGCTGTAGCTGTTCTCTGAGCGCCCGCATTTCTGCCAGATGACGCTCCGCAGAAATTTCCGAAGTCGGCACCGGGTTAGCGTTGCCCTTGACTAGACGAAAGAGTTCTTGCGAAAGCTGTTGGACGAGTTGGTCGCGCATTTGCAATTCTTCTTGCAGCCGCACAACCTCTGATTGCAGTTGTTGAATGTGAGGGGTATCCGCTTGGGTCACTTGTTTGTCACTCCAGATTTTAATGGCTTGCCTGTTTGAGGTGTTCTTCCCAAAGACGAGGTGGGGAAGCGCGACGAATATCACGCCAAATTGCAGTTGCCGCTAATGTACCATCTGCGACGGCAATTGAGATCTGGTTTAGGCCCTCTTTTAAATCCCCCAGGGCAAATATTCTTGGATGAGAGGTGCGACACATGCCATCTGTGGTGAGATTACCGCCTTTCCACTGGAGGTCTAGCCCTTTGAGATACTCGTTGTGATAATGAGACCCCATTGAGATGAGTCCAGTTTCAAGGGGAACGATCGTTCCATCCGTCAACTCCACCCCATTCATTTCGTGATTGTCACCCAAAAAGCGGCGAATGGGCGTTTCGACCAGGGGGTAGCCGTGATCCTGAAGTTTTTGGCGCATCTCGGTGCTGACCTCACATAAGCCCTGCGTGAAAACGGTGATGTAGGGCGTGAACCAGTTCAGCACAAAGGCAGTGTTGATCGCGGCTTCGGTATTTACAAACAGTCCACAGTTTTTATCCCCCATCTCGTAGCCATCACAGATCATACAAACGTGCAGATTGTAGCCCGCGTAATCATAGACGTTTTGCATATCGTCTAGCTTGGGCAGATGGTCGATCACTCCGCTGGCTGCGACGAGATACTTGGCTCGAAGCGTCTGATAAATGCTGTCTTTTTTGCCGACCTTGACCTTGACCGCGAAGGTTTCTCCGTCATCCTGGACATCTTCGACAAAGCCGGGGAGATAGTCGCCGTCGAGTGAGAGAAAATGTTCTTGCCCTTGTTGGAGCATGGTGCGTCCCGGAGTTGTCGGCGGCAAGCCAAGATAATTGCGTAAATCTTGCATCCAGAACGATCGCCCTCGTCCTTTTTCGATCACCAGGCAAGACAATCGATAGCGCTGTAGGTAGAGGGCTGCTGAAAGTCCGCCTGCGCCACCGCCGACGACGATCGCATCGTATACATGGTCAAGGCGCTGATCCAGATTCTTTTTTGAGAGCTTCATGACGTGACTGTAAATGAAAGTTAAAGGCTTAGGACGGAGGTGATCTATCAATCACGTTAAACCCTAAACCTCAAACTTTAAACCTGGCCTCAGTCTAACTAACCTTCGACTGCAACGGCCTCAACGTCTTCAGCTTTGGGCACGTCTTGCTTGACGGTCAGGTAGCGAATGACCTCGGTGCTGATCCGCATGGCGCGCTCCATTCCAGCGATCTGGCTACCGTCGCCTGTGTAGTTCATCTGAATGTAAACGCCTTCGCGGTGTTTGGCGATTTCGTAGGCGAGACGGCGTTTGCCGCGATGTTGAGTTTCGATGATTTCTGCACCGTTGTCTTTCAACAGACTTTGATACTTTTCGATCGCCGCATCGATCGCTTCATCGTTGAGATCGGGGCGCAAAATGTACATCGTTTCGTAAATGAAATTCATACCAGCTTTCTCCTTATGGACAAGTCGGCCTTTTCGATTGGCAAACTCAGTAGCAAATTGGGTCAAAAAAATACTTGACCTGCTACCCAGTTCCCCAATAATGAAAAAGCAAGGACTTACCATTCTATCCCAGTTTCTAGACGATCCAGCTAGAAGGTGCTAGACGTTAAGCCTGAGACTCCAGATTTTGCAAGCATTCGCTGTATGCGAGTGGGCAGTCCACGCCCTGAAGTTTTATACGTAATTAAGGTATCTATCCCGGTATGGCACAGCGCTATGTTCGAGTTCAGACCCCAGATGGCAAGATTTTTTATGGGCTGTTGCAGATCGATCGTCGAGTGCAAGTGTTAGATGCGCCTCCGTGGATGAAGGGACAGCCGACGGATCAAGTTTTAGACGCTAATCATTATCAAATTTTGGCTCCCTGCGCGCCTTCTAAGATTGTGGCTGTGGGCAAAAACTATGCAAATCATGCGGCCGAGATGGGGACTCCAGTTCCAGATGAGCCGCTGTTGTTTCTCAAACCGCCGACGACGGTAATTGCGATGGATGCCGAGATCTGCCACCCGTCTCAGTCAGCGCGAGTCGATTATGAAGGGGAACTGGCGCTAGTAATGGGCGATCGCTGTTCTCACTGCACCCCAGAAGACGCTCACAGCAAAATTTGGGGCTATACGATCGCCAACGATGTGACGGCGAGAGATCTGCAAAAAAAAGACGGTCAGTGGACACGGGCCAAAGGATTTGACACATTTTGTCCGCTGGGGCCGTGGGTGGTGCGCGAGATCAATCCAGGGGCGAGGCTGCAAACCTTTGTGAATGACGATCGTCACCCTGTGCAGTCAGCCGCAATCAGCGAAATGGTGTTTCCGCCTGATGTATTGGTGGCTTACATTAGTCAGGTGATGACGCTATTGCCGGGAGATGTGGTGCTGACGGGGACTCCGGAGGGAGTAGGCGCGATCGGGGTGGGCGATCGCATTCGCATTGAGATTGAAGGAATTGGCTATTTAGAGAATTCAGTGATCGCTCGCACTGCGGCAATTGTCGAATCTCAGGTCTAGCGCACTTGCATGTAGACGGCTTCTGAAATCGTAGGGATTTCTGCATACTTTCCGAGCGCAGATTGAACGATCGAAAACCCAACCGCAACCACCATGCCCAAGAAAATTGTGTTAAACAACGTCTGTGTCAGCAAGACACTTGTCCCTAAAATCGGTGCCAAAACATAAGCCCAAACCAGCCCAATCAGGCTCAAAACAATTCCAAACAAAATTGCCTGCATGGTGTTGAAGCGGATGAAGTGAGGCAAGTTTTCGTTGCGAACCACAAGCAGGTAGAGCGCAAAGAAGACGACAAATGAAACGATGCCGCCCAAACTATTGTAAATTGCCAGCAGTGGTGACAGGGGAACCACCAGGACTCTCAATATAGGAGTCAAAAAAGATTCTGTCAGAATCAGGGGCCTTGTAACCAGTCCGATTAAATCAAGGAGTGGCAGAAGGTAAGCGAGACAGGCAAAGATGCGATCGGAAACAGTTGTTGACCCACGCCAAGACATGCGGATTCTCCTAATTTGAGTGTAGGTTTCTAAAGGCCGTAAGACACAGTAGCCGTTTGCTTTCTTTTAGCGGTTGGCAATTTGATTAATCTCATCCTAATGCCTGGACTCAAATTCTGCTCACTGCCTCACTCGACATTAGCAACTCGAAACCCCATCTGACACTCATATTGATTGGGCTGAGTCTCAGACAACTTACGAATCGCATAGCCGCAGCGAAGTTGTCCCTGTTGCCAGCGAGGTTGGCCACTCTGGTCAGCCAGCAAACAGGTCTGACAGACTTTTTGTGGAGAAATAATTTGATCGCCCATCAGGATGACTAACATGCACCACACCTCCCGTAGACTTGGCTGAGATTGACGTTAAATTGACATGAGTAAGCGCTTTAGTAAGAGTTTTCATTGGCAGCAAAACTCTGCGGATCTCCAGAGGTGTCTCAATTTTAGAGTAGCTCTTAGAAGAAGTCGGACATGCTTTATACAGCTTCATGGGAAGGCGCGATCGACGTTCTCGACATCTAGCCTCAAAGCTTGCGGGCGCTTTTGATGTACTTTTGAAACCAGATTGATAGATCACCCTGTTGAATGGTTGGAGGCGTGGCTGGCTGGATTTCGATCGTCCGAATAAACTCACTAAACTTAGTAATTAGCTCCGGGTTGCGCCAGCCCTTAGCGGTTTCTTCCTCGATAATTTTGAGTGCCTCCTCCGGGGAGAACGCCTTTTTGTAAGGACGCTCACTCGTCAAAGCATCGTAGATATCAACCACTTGAAAAATCTGTGCCAAATGTGGAATCTCACCTTCGACCAGCCCATCCGGGTAGCCCGACCCATCCCAGCGCTCATGATGGTGACGAATAATCGGGACAACTCCACGCATCGTTCTTAGGGGCTGACAGATTTTTTCGCCAATCAAGACATGCTGCTGCATCACTTCCCACTCTTCGGGCGTGAGTTTGCCCTGTTTGAGTAAGACCGCATCTGGGATGCCCACCTTGCCAATATCGTGAAGATAGCCGCCCCACATCAAATCGCGGACTTCGGGACGAGACAACCCTAAGAATTCACCAAAGGCTTTGCCCCGCATCACGAGCCGTTCACAATGATCCCCGGTGTTGGGGTCGCGACTTTCGACGGTGCGCGCGATCGAGAACAACACTTTTTCGGCATGGTCGAGATCTTCGTTCAGCCGTTTTTGGCGGATTAGCGACTTGACCCGTGCTGAGAGTTCTAATTGATCAAATGGCTTGGTCAGAAAATCATCGCCCCCTGCTTCGATGCCTCTGAGTCGGGCACGACGATCGTCCAGTGCGGTGACAAATACGATGGGTGTCAAACGAGTTTGTTCATCCGCTTTGAGGCGACGGCAGACCTCGTAGCCATCCATTCCGGGCATCATCACATCCAGAAGAATCAAATCTGGGTTAGTCGCAAAAACCTGTGAAAGTGCCGCAGAGCCGCTTTCTGCCTCCAAAACATCGTAACCCTCAACCGACAAGAGGGCAACGGCGGTCATCCGACTGGACGGGTGGTCATCTACCACAAGAATTCTAGGTCGCTCCAAATCCAGGTCGTTCACGTTGGAAAAACCCTAAACAACTGAGTCAATAAGAGTATGAATAGAGCCAAATTTTTGAGGGAGAACTGCGATCGGGCGTGATCAGGCGTTTTAGACAGCTTTCGACTGAGTATTTACGCACTGTTAACCAACTGCTCATCGCTCAGTGCCTACCTTTATCAACCCTGCGACGTGGCTCCCAAAGTTTAATTTCAGCCATCTAAGTACGCTAAATCGCTCTAGCGCTCTTTTCCCAGTATGGGCAAATGTTTTTATGAAGCAATCAGGCTTTTTACGGAGATCAAGAGATTTTGTACGGAGAAGTTTTGTCTGCTTATTCACGGCTGAATTGAGTACAGGGAAGGAGCTTCGAGAATCATAGCTGAGTTATGCCAGTAGATGGAGATTATAAATTTTACATTAACTAGCTCAGTACTACGGTCTTTGGGGGGTCATTACTCAACCCCTTCGTTGACTGGGAAGCGATCGATGAGCGCGATCGCCCGAAGCGCGTTGGTTTGAATCGGTCTAGCCGCATGGGGAATGTGAGGAATTTGCGACAGAAAATCGAGGGTACGGCGCAAAATCCGCACCACATCGCCTTCATCTAAGCTGGTATTGGCGCAGAGTTCTGTCCATTCGGTGCCTAGGGCCCACTGCTCGACCAGTCCGATAAAATCATATTCGAGCCAGACAGGGAGGGTGACTTGGTGACGACGCTGAAGCTGAAAAAGCTGTCGCCGAATGCCTCTGAGTTCGCTTAGGGCATCCTCGACCTCCGAAGAAACGTCGCAGCGAGTCCAACTATCGGGGCGAGAGACCTCAGTTACCAGAGCTGCACAAGCGGCTGCTAGATGGTGGGGATCAAGGTGGTCAAGATCACCCGACATGATGGCCAATCCGAGCCAAAGTTCGTTGTCTCCCCGAATGGCAGCGGTTGCTTGCCCTAGATCGGTTGGCATGAGTCCCTGGAGACATCCAAAACTTTGCAGAATGGTAATCAGGCTGAGAAATTCTTCCCAATGGCGTTGGGCTTGGCGATCGAGCTTTTCTTGGCGATCTTGAATTTCTGCTTTGAGGGTTTGAATGCGTCGCTGCCGTTTCATCAAGTAGCTGCGATCGCCCCAGGCGTGAACCGGATGAGACTCAATTTGGGCATGGACGGCCTCCATGCGTTGCAGTTGGGCGTAGACTTCGGGGGCATCTTCGTCTGAGCCGGGGACATCGGGAATTTTGCGAGCGATCGCGTCGGTTATTTCGTTACCGCTGCGAGACTGACCGGGTTTGGGTGGCAAATCTGAGGGCGGTAAAATTTCGTCTACTTCACGCAATCTGGGAATATCACCCCGTAAATTCACTACATCGCCGACGGTTGAGATGTACCAGCGATTGTTTTGCCCCAAACAGACGAGATAGGGGAACTGCCCAGATCCCTGAACTTTGGTTACTAAGACCGCTGGAAGGGGATAAGCCATCCGCACATGGTCGCCTTTGAGTGAGACGAGGGTTCCGGCGACAGCAAACGAGAGGGCGATCGCCAGTTCTCCGGAGTGCATTTCGTCGGCTTGATGTTGCAGCGTTTTGAGCAGGCGCTTTTCTTCTTTGAGGCGTTCTTGCAGTTTTTCGTATTGCTCCATCAGCTTCCAATCGACCGAGGCAACCTGGGCTTCGAGTTGGGCAAGTTCGGCTTTGGCGCGATCGACTTCTTGCTGCTGAGGACGTAGATATAGCGTGGAGAGATATTGTCCAAAACTGCGCTCAACGAGTTCTTTGGCTTCGTCAATGGTGTGGGTTTGCAGGAGATTGAGCACCATTCCGTAGCTGGGTGTGAACTGACTCACCAGGGGGTCGGCTCCCGTTGTCGCCAGATAAGAGGCTTCTTTTGCGCCTTCAAAGGGCGTTTGGACGGTCACCACATAGCCTTCCTTATCCATCCCACGTCGGCCAGCCCGTCCTGCCATTTGCAGAAACTCTGAGGGATTTAGCAGGCGATGACCCAAATCGGTACGTTTGGAGAGGCTGGAGATTACGGTCGTGCGGGCAGGCATGTTGATCCCGGCGGCCAGGGTTTCTGTGGCGAAGACCACTTTGATCAGCCCTTGTTGAAAGAGTTCTTCGACCAGTCCTTTCCAGGCGGGCAAAATCCCAGCGTGATGGGCGGCGATGCCTCGATAGAGTGGCTCAACCTGTCCAGCCCGGCCAGCATCTGGATTTCTGCTGAGGAATTCGTCGATCGCCTCCTTTAGTCGCGCCGCTTCGGACGGATTCACCAGAGATAGCGGCCCCAGATTTGTCACCGCCTGATCGCATCCCTTGCGGCTAAAGATGAAGTAGATCGCAGGCAGCATGTCTTTTTCGCGTAGCTTGCTCAAGACAAAAGCAATGTTGGGGGCTTCGGGTCGGGGTGCGCCTCGCTGATTGGCTCCTTTGGGTCGATATTGCCCGCGTTTGGGCTTGAGGCGGGGGTTAATTTTTTGCTGGTCGTCGTCTAGTAAAGGAAACAGCCCTTTAGTATTGCAGAAAGAAAAATGGAGTGGCACAGGGCGAAAATCTGAGTAAATCAGATCAGTCGGGCCGTGAACTTGAGCAATCCAATCGGTAAGCTGATCGCTGTTGGCCACCGTAGCCGAGAGGGCAACGAGTTGAATCTCAGTTGGGCAGTAAATAATCGACTCTTCCCAGACCGTTCCGCGCTGGCGATCGTTCATGTAATGACATTCATCCAGCACGACGGCTTCGACCCCGGTGAGGGAGGTGCCCACTTCTCCGATCGGCGTTCCGTAGAGCATGTTGCGAAAGATTTCGGTCGTCATCACCAGAATTGGCGCGTCTCGGTTGATCGACACATCCCCGGTCAGCAGGCCCACTTTATCGGCTCCAAACTGATCCCGAAAATCACGGAGTTTTTGGTTAGACAGCGCTTTGAGCGGCGTGGTATAAAAGACGCGACCATTGCCCGCCAAGGCCCGATGAATGGCATATTCCCCGATCAGCGTTTTCCCCGAACCTGTGGGCGCACAGACCACAACGGACTTGTCTGCATTGAGCGCATCGATCGCCTGTCGCTGAAAGTCGTCTAGCTCAAAGGGAAATAGGGTTTGCAGATCAAGCCGAGCCGAGGGAGGGGAATTGTTCACACCCAAAAGTCCGAGAAGGTTACTGGAATCAGCCGAATTACCTGAGATTTGGGCAAAAGTTTCAGCAATTTGCTGAGAAACTCGCCGTCTGTGGTAGACGCTAATCTAAATATTAAACCCTTCTGCTAAGACCTGTAGAAAAGCTGAACCCAGGATTTGCAGCGTCTTGAGTCAGCAGTCTATAACGATCGCGAAATTCAGAAAAAAATGGAGTAAATTGTTTTATGCTTTTAGTCCCTTGTGGAAAACGACAGAAGACTAAAGGATGATCGTCTCGATGCTGTCTTCTGTTTGGCTTCACAGTTTGGTGGTCAGTTAGAGGTTTAACCGTGGAAATTGCGATCGAAAGTCTCTGGTCTCAGGTGCTAGAGCGGTTACAAGTTAGATTGAGTCGCCCCACGTTTGAGACTTGGATCAAAACTGCGATTCCAGAACAGCTTGACGATCACTGTCTGGTTTTGCGAACGCCGAATCCGTTTGCGCGGACTTGGATTCAAAAGTACTACATGAAGACGCTCACCGAGGTTGTCCACGATGTGTTGGGGCGGGCGGTTGAGATTCACATCACGGCCGCTCAAGGCGAAGATGGGATGGACATTGACTCTGAAATGTTTTTTTACCCGTTGCCGATCGAGGTGAGTGTTCCTGATCCCGCGCCTTCTGGTCAACGTCGCAATTCTGACCTCAATCCGAAGTACATTTTTTCGCGTCTGGTGGTCGGGCCCAACAATCGGATGGCGCACGCGGCTTCGCTGGCCGTTGCAGAATCTCCGGGACGCGAGTTTAATCCGCTCTTTTTGTGTGGCGGTGTCGGGTTGGGTAAGACGCATTTGATGCAGGCGATCGGGCATTATCGGTTAGAAATTTGCCCCAATTCTAAAGTTTTCTACGTCTCGACTGAGCAGTTTCAAAACGATCTGATTGCCGCGATTCGCAAAGATAGTATGCCGAGCTTTCATGAATTGTATCGGGCGGTAGACGTGCTGTTGGTAGACGATATTCAGTTCATCGAAGGTCGGGAGTATATGCAGGAGGAGTTTTTTCACACCTTCAACACGCTGCATGAGGCGGGAAAACAGGTGGTTTTGGCTTCCGATCGTCCCCCAAATCAAATTCCCAAACTTCAAGAGCGCCTTTGCTCTCGGTTTTCAATGGGGCTGATTGCTGACATTCAACTCCCCGATCTGGAAACGCGCATGGCGATCTTGCAAAAGAAGGCGGAGTATGAAAACATGCGTCTGCCGCGTGAGGTGATTGAGTACATTGCATCAAGCTATACGTCCAACATTCGAGAGCTAGAAGGGGCGCTGATTCGAGCGGTGGCCTACATTTCAATTTCGGGTCTGCCGATGACCGTGGAGAATATTGCGCCTGTGTTAAATCCGCCCGTTGAGAAAGTTGAAGCGTCTCCCAAGGCAGTGATCATGACGGTAGCGGAGGTGTTTGGTGTGTCGATCGACGACCTCAAAGGCAATTCTCGCCGCAGAGAAATCAGCGTGGCTCGACAGATTGGCATGTATTTGATGCGGCACCACACCGAGTTGAGCCTGCCCAAGATTGGGGAAGAGTTTGGCGGCAAAGATCACACCACGGTGATGTATAGCTGTGACAAAATTTCTCAACTCAAAGAGAACGATCCGAGTATGGCTCAAACCTTGAGACAGTTGGGCGATCGTATTAATCTAGCCAGCCAGCCGCGCAAATGATTTTTAGGATCGTGAATTAACGTCAGTCTCCACTGAACGCGCACCATCCGGAGGGACGAAACAAATCTACGGTTTCTCAGAAGTTCGACGATTTTTTCGCTGCCGTGTTCAAGTCTTCTGCCCCGCAAGCTGTCAATTCTGGGGGACTTCATGACCAGATCCGTAGTTCAAAGCTCTCACTCGTGGGGGTTTAACTTGCTCGCCCAAATAGCTTATTCAAGGAAGTACCTTCACAGGCTTGTTGGAGGGCCGAGGTGATTTTTTGGGAGTGGGGGAAGGCGGCAGTTCGATATCTGGCTCTAGCTCACTTGAATCTAGCTGACTGAGCAGTTTGATAATCTGGGCACGGCTAGTCGGTCTTTCTTGAGGCTGTTTTTTGAGCCATGCGATCGCGCTCGATCGGCTTTGTCGAGCGGCCAAAATCAATGCGCCCCAGGTTTGCACATCCTGTCGGACGGGATTGATCCGCAGTGCTGCACTGACTCGCTTCCATAAGCGGCCCGAATCTGTCTTTAACAAGCTGGCCACTTCATTCAGGTCAGTTGGGTTTTGTAAAAGCTGTTGTGCCCTAAACCATCGACCATCTGTGAGATTGACCAGGGCTTGTTGTCCGGCACTGACCCACGGTTTTTCGGCTTGCGATCGCGTCACTTGAGCATGTTTTTCTACCAAAGTCATTTGAGCTTGAGCGGTTAAAGTCCACTCTGAAGGGTTGCGCTGCTTGACCGATTGCAGAATTTCTAAAGCAGTAGACCACAGACCATTTTGAGCCAGATAGAGCGCATCGACGTAGGCTCCATTCTCTAAAGCAGGCTTTTTGAGGTCGATCGGCTGAAGAACGGGGTCAGACCCTTTGCGCGATCGCAGTTGATACACTTGAAAGTCGGGTTCGAGTCCGACGGTTTGATTGACCGATAGCTCAGATGGGTTACCTTTGGCGGGTTTTTGCCAGGTCGGAGGTTCTCCGGGGGGACTTGTCCAACGCAGCATGACGCTCAGGCGAATGCGATCGGGGTTGTAGTGAATAACTTGCCCATAGGTAACAGCGTTGTCCCCAGCATCCATCTGTCCGCTTAGATTGAGCCAGGTGCCCCGTGGAGTGGTCTTGTCTTCAAAGCGCTGTAAAGTGCCCAAAGGAAGCGCGCGATCGGCGGACTGATATCCAGGTCTGGCTTTGGCGATCGGGGCAACGACAAACGATTCTTCTAGCTCATCGACGTTCATCTGACTGATCATCTGTACGGTGTCTCGCGATCGCCCACGGGAGTTGTTGACCGGACGGTAGACGCGCAGTTCAGTAATGCGATCGCAGTTGAGATCACAGTTTTCTTTGCGCTTCAAAACGGGCAGCAAGAGATCGGTTGCTTTGGTGTTGGATCGTTCGAGCAAAATCGGATCGCCTGTTGTCAATCCTGCTTTTTTGAGGGCTGCTTGCACTTCTGCTAGCGTTCGCGGTTCATCGGCTCCGACGGGAATTTTTGCCCCTGCGGGAAGATATTGATTGAGCCAGACAACCGATCGCGGATCGACAATAAACTGCACACTAAACCAGGCACTTCCGGCGACTAACCCGGCTGCACCAATAAGGACGACGATCGCGCCTACGGTGCCCCACCGAATTCGCAAAAGTGTTCTGGAAATGGAATGGTATTTCATGCCCGATCGCGACCAAGTTTAGAGGGGGATTGTTACACGATGGTATACGCGAAGAAAGAATTTTGGACTAAGTTTTGACGGAATTGTTGACTTTTGCGCTTTGCCTCGATCTTTAGGGAAAGTGTTGACTCAGGCGTTCTTTTGCAAGCACTTTCTGAAATGAGAGATGTGCTGAGTGTATGGAACGGTGACAGGGTGAAGACGACTCCTAGTGAATTCCTAGTGTGGAGGTAAGCCGATGTCAAATTTATTGCAAGAAGCCTTGAATGGATTGGCGGCGATCGCGATTGTAGTCGGAAGTCTCGCCATCGTGGTGGTGCCCATAGAGTTAGTCAGACGCTCAGACCTCAAGCAAAAGAAACGCCTCGCCATTCGCACCTATGCCAAACGCCTAGGCCGATTGCTCCGTGCCCGCTATGGGTCACAAAAGAGCTACACACCTGCTCAAGTCAAAAGTATGACTAAAGAGTGGGGATATAGTACTCGTCATGATTGCTATGGGTTAGCGATGTATTGTGATGCGGTTAGCTTTGTGGACTATCACCGAGCGATCGGAGAGTCTTGTAATTATGAATTAATGCGCGGCGAGATCAGGGATTGCTTGTTTCTGGCTGACTCTGCATTTGATATCTCGGATGTGATTGATGCGGGGACTAATTTTGACCAGAGTGGACATCATTATCCCGATCACGGTGGAGATGGCAGTGGGCATCCCGATCACCAGTCCGGCGACTACAGCGGACATCACGATTATGACTTTGGCAACCACGATGGGGGGCACGACGGCGGAGACTATTAACCGTTTGGAAGAGCACCTAGCCAAAGACTCTCATCCTGCTAAAGCTTCTTCATAGAGTCGTCCGGCTTGCTCCCAGGTGTAATCGGCTTCGATGAGCGATCGTCCCGCTTGTGAAAGCTGTTCTCGCAGGGATGGGTCTTCAAATAATCGCCCGATTGCTTGTACATAGTCTTCGACTCGATTGGCTCTCAACGCCCGCAGCGGAACGTCTGATCCATCGACGGTCATGCCTTCTAAGCCACGATCGCTCGATACGACTGGCGTTCCGGCGGCCATTGCTTCTAGCGTTTTATTTTTGATTCCATATCCCGTTCGCATGGGGATGACGCAAACCGTTGCTTGATGAAGATAATCTGACATTGAGGGAACGCGACCTGTAACCGTAATACCGGGACGATCGCCCAGTTGCAGCACTTCTGGAGTCGGACGCGCCCCCACTAATGCCAGCGTAGTGTCGGGGTATTTTTGCTGTAGGACGGGCAGAATTTCTAAACTCAAAAATTGCACTGCGTCAATATTCGCCAGGTTATCCATCGCGCCAATAAAGATCAGTTTGTGACCACCTGGATCAGCCGTCCGATAAGGAAAGTCAGCAAAATCAACTCCGTTGGGAATCACTTGAAACTGAGCCGTTGGATTGAATGCTTGCAGTTGCGATCGATCTTCCTCAGTCGTCACGACAATGTTGGTAAATTTTTTGCAGTAGCGTTGTTCGTAGCGTTTTAGAAGCGGCAAATTTAAGCGATCGCGCAGTGTGTTTTCTGAAGTTCCCGTTTGCAGTTGATTTTTGCAAGATCCGTAAACAGAACTGTGAACATTCACAACTGTGCGGTGTGTTTTTCGAGATTCGGGACGAACGTAAATTTCGTTGACGCTGTGTTCACAGGTGATTACATCATATTTTCCCGACTGCATCGCTCGATCGACATATTCCTGCATCTCTGGCAGATAGCTAGACAAGACATTGGGCGGCGTTCCGGCGTTGAGAAACGTGGCAAAACGACCCAGCTTATCTAAAAATTTTTGAGTCGGCACTGTGTCAGGGCGAGCAAACACCACTAATTCTGAAACCTGATCATGCAGCGCTGCGACTTCAGTATCCGTGGTTTGGGGCGGTCTTTGAGTCAATAAGGTGATTTGATGGTGCTGGCTGAGATATTTGAGCAGATTAAAGGTGCGAACCTGAGTTCCTCCGCCTGTGGGGGGATAGGGAAACGTCGAGGAGAGCATCAAAATATTCATAGTTTGAGGAGCGATCGCATACAACGTTTGATGACGGTCTGCAACCAGAGTTCCCTAAAATTTTTGGAAGTCCAATTTTATGAACTTGATCCGTCGATCGGGTGCCAGCGCCAATCTATTGTAGTGCCGCGATTCAGATGAGGTGAACGATGCCCAATCAAGAATGTCCTCACTTTAGCAATGCGCTCTTTAACGACATCCCACAAGATGGTCGATCGAATTATTTTTCTCCTGTCTGGGAGCAAGTTCTCAGCAAAGTTAAGATTCACAATTTGTTGGATGCAGGCTGCGGAACGGGGGTCTTTTCTTGCGCGGTCAAACCTCAAATTACAGGGCAACTGATTGGCATTGATGCCAGTCGTTTTGCTTTAGAAAAAGCAAGGCAATATGGATTTGATAAAACTCATTTGGTAAAAGACTTCTGCACTCAACCTTTTCCCTTAGAGAATGCGTCTGTTGATTTCATTCTTTGCAAAGATGTGTTTGAGCATCTTCTTGATCCATTACATTTGCTAAAAGAATTTAGACGAGTTTTAACCCCAAAAGGTTATTTATTAATTAACGTGTCCAATCATTTTCCTTTGATGGCTAGGATCAAGTTTTTATTCACTCAAGATATCGGCACCTGGAACTATTTTCCGAGTGCAAACTGCTGGAATTTTCCTCACATTCGATTTTTTAACTATAAGACCGTTTTAGAGTTTTTATCTCAAGAGAAGTTCGACCTGATTGAGAATTACTGTGGCTTTTTTCCAAGTGTTCCTTTAACAAGGCTGTGACGACGATTACCAGGAGCGATCGAGAAACGATTAGCCGCTCAAAATCCAACTCAGTTTGCTGAGGGACTGACAATATTGGTGCAATATTAGTGCAGTAGAAAACGTTTTAGAAGAGAGCTATTTCTTTATTCATCGATTAACCATCCTTAATCTTAGCCTCTTGCCTTGACGTTAAAGTTAAATCAGGGTTAGCCTCATGTACATCCTTTGTGAGCCAAAAGTTAGACGCTATTTTGGTTAATCAAAAACGGTCAAATCATGATTCAAGTATTGATTGATACCTTAATTTAAGAGCTTGCTCCCAGTGTCAAACTTTTCGTCAAACCTTCTACAACTGCTCGACTTTCTACCTTTACTCAGCGAGTTTTAAGTAAGTATGTCTAATCTGCGCGATCGCCCCCCGTCTGAGCCGACCCGCAACAGTGGCAACGGTCTACGTGGCTTCTTGTATGGAATATTATTTACTGCTCTGATCGGTATCGGCGGAGCCGCCTACTTCTTCTTAAATCAGCGCCGTCCTGCGGCTACCGAAGTCGTCACCCCACCCACCACCGCCGTTTCGCCCCAACCTACTACAACGGTCGCTCCTAGTCCACCTGCTGCCTCGGTGGATAGTGGATCGCTCCCAGCCGCTCAAACTTTAAATCTTCAGGCTAACCATCCCAACGGCTCGACTTTGCGCCTGACGCAGCTTACGTTTGCAGAAGATAGTATTACGGCAAGCATCGCGATTACCAATGGTTATAAAGAGGCGATCAAGTTAAATGGCTCTGATGATATGCTGCTTTCGGACAGTTTAGGAAATCAGTATAATCTCGCCGCTCCACCGGAGAATTCTGAAATTACAATTCAACCGGGAACGACGCTCAAAGGGCAGTTTGTCTTTAAGGGACGCATTGCCCCAGGAAATAATACAGTCACGCTAACAACCAATTCTAAATTTGGTAATGATGCATCCTTTAGCACCTCTCCAAAATTTGTTCTTTCTAATATTTCGATCGGAGACACGGCCAAATGATTGAGCGACCGTTCATTTTGGGTGCGATCGCTTCGTGGTTACTGCTAACAGTTTTCGCGTGCTCAAAGCAACCCGAAAAAGCTCCTCAAACGACTACAATTACTCAAACAAGTCAGCCTGCGGTCACTCAGTTAGAACCTCCTCAAGCGATCGCCAGCACTCAACTCGAAGTTCAGCAACCTTTGCAAACTACAACAACTAGCGTTCAGGTTGAGAAGACGCTTTCAGAATTGCAGGCCGAGAAAACTAGTAGTGGAATTCGGATTAATTTGCCCGAAAACATTTTGTTTGACTTTGATAAATCTGAACTGCGACCCACGGCTAAACCGACACTTGCCAAACTAAGTTTGTTGTTAAAAAACTATAAAAACGCTCCGGTTGCAATCAACGGCCACACCGACAGCAAAGGCAGCGACGAATACAATCAGACGCTATCTGAGAAGCGTGCGGAATCCGTCAAAACTTATTTAAGTCAGAACTTTGACATTAATACCAACCGTCTTGAATCTCAGGGATTTGGTAAGAGTCAACCGATCGCGCCCAATGCGAATCCTGATGGTTCTGATAATCCTCAAGGCAGGCAAAAAAATCGTCGAGTTGAGGTGATTATTCGCAATCAAACAGCAACAGGTGGCTAATCATTTAGAGATCGAAAAGAAAAGAAGCATGGGGCTAACTTTTTTCTTGTTTTTAGCTTTTCACCTAACTTCATCCAAACAGATTTCCATCTTTTACCTCATTTTTCATTCGAGAATTGCAAGAGCAAGATGGAATTTCAATTGCTTTTCGCCACTCAATCGAAATCGACAGAAATTTCGACCTTTTAGAGGAAACTACTGATCCTTCTGCGAGAAATCACTTTTGCTCCATAAAAAATAGCTGAAGTTGAAGAGGTAAGGGGAAAATTTCGGGGGAGCATCCGGAGCAGGTTGCGATCGCCCTGAAGCATTTTCTCAGTACATTCACATTTTTGAGAGCCTCCTGCCACAAATTAAGGAGATTGTCATCCGGGTTTGTCGGCTACCTGAGAAGACTTTCAAGTTTTACGATTGAGGCGCTGTGGACGTGCAATTTGGCAGATTCATAGTGTTTCATTCAAAAGGGAGCTTTTTTTATGCGATCAAGAGGCATTTATACGCTGGCAAATGATGGGGTGTACGACCAACTGGTTGCTCTCCTCAACAGTATCGAAGTTAACGTGGGTTCTGATATTCCGGTTTGTGTTATTCCGTTTGATGATCGTCTCGATCGCGTCAAGCAAGCTATTCGCACTCGTCCCAATGTGACATTGTTTGACAATCAGGAATCCCTCGATCGTTGGGAAGAATTTGCGCGTCAATTTGCTCAAGCTCACCCCGAAGCCAACCGCACTCAGCAATCACATCCTCGCTGGTATAAGGGACATTTACATCGAAAGTTTGCGGCATTTGATGGCGTTTTTGACGAGTTTGTTTTTTACGATGGTGACAGTTTGGCGATGAAGCCAATCGACGATATTTTTGAGAAACTACAAAGCTACGACTTTATTTTTAACGATTGGGAACACAAAAAATCTCGTGAAGTTGCGGCTCTAAATATCGCAGAAATTGAACGATCGAGCGATCTTAAAGAATCGGAAATCCGTCCAAAGTTACACTGCTCTAGCTTTTTTGCATCGAAGCGAGGATTGTTCGATCGCCAGGAAATTGCTTCAATGAAAAATCGCCTGATTAACCACCAAGAAGCGTCCTGGGTGAACGGACAGGGCTGGTGGGATGATGCTTTTTTGTTTAACTACATGACGCTAGTTTGTAACCGTCCACAGTTTAACTTTACGCTCAGTGAAACGGGGAGCGATCGCACCGGAAACTGCGCTAATGTTGACCCTTTTGTGGCAATCAATCACGTTCTTTACAATGAGCAAGGCTTAAAGCCAATTCACCGTATTCACTATATGGGGTATTCGTCTAATAGTTTTGCTCGTTTATGTCAGGGAGAACTGAATGATATTCCCTACAAAGAAGTGTTTTTACACTACCGCTTCTTAAAAGAACCCGAACAAAAACCAGCCTTGTTAAAGCCTGCAAGTCCTATTATCCAAGTCGGTCGATTGCTAAATAAAACTGCGGCTAAAATCAAAAAAGTTTTGCGTTAGAGAAGGGGATTATTTCTAATTAGTTGTTATCAATAAATCTTCGTGTCTATCGTTTATGCCTAAAATTAGCGTCTGCATTCCGACCTTCAATCGTGTATCCCTGTTGCCTCTAGCGATCGACAGCGTACTTCAGCAAACCCACTCAGATTGGGAGCTAATTGTTTGTGATGATGGCTCGATCGACAAAACGCCTGAGCTAATGTCTCGCTATCAAGATTCTCGAATTCGGTACATTCGACACCCTCAAAATGTTGGAAAAAGCAATAATATGCGCTCCGGATTTGAGGCAGCGATCGGTGAATATTTTATCAAGTTTGACGATGACGATCGTTTGACTCCAGACTACTTGCTAAAAACGAGTCAAATTCTAGATGAGAATCCTCAAATTGATTTTGTGGGAACGGATCACTGGGTCATTAATTCTGACAATCTTCGAGACCAAAACGCCACTGAACTCAACTCAAAAAAATGGGGGAGAACAAGTCTTTCAGAAGGAATTGTTGATAACTTACTAGAAGTTGTATTTGTCAAACAGAGCTTTCAAATTGGAGCTACCCTGTTTCGACGTAAGGCTCTTCAAGAGTTAGGTTTCATGCGGGCAAATATTCAAAACTGCGAAGACAATGATCTTCTGGTTCGGTTAGCATTAGCTGGAAAGCGAGCCTATTATTTGCCAGAGCGTTTGATGGAGTATCGATTTCATCCTGAACAGCAAGGAATTGATCGAGCCATTCCCTATCTCAAAGACAAACTCAACTATCTAAAAAGCTTTGAATTTGAATCAGAAAATTTGGAAACTGTGCGGCGATCACGCATTGCAGAAACTCAACTTTTACTAGGATTACGGTTAATTGAAAAAGGAGAGACGGCAACAGGTCGAGATTTGGTCTTAGCAGGTCGATCAAACGCTTCATTCAAAGCCTATTCTGGACTGCTGTTATCTTTTATTCCCTCCTTTGCTCGTCAACAAGCCTTTGAGCTTTTGCGGAAGGCCCGAACATAGTTCAAAATTTGGTTTCTTCTAACAAAACTACTGTTGAACATTAATCAGTGATGAAGCGAATCGCGATGCCCAATTGAGCAATATTTGATTGAACTCATGGAAAAAACAGCCCCCAAAGTTTTTGTTCTAATTCTAAACTGGAACGGTCAGAAAGATACGATCGAATGCCTGGAGTCAGCTAGTAAAATTGAATACTCAAACTACGAAACAATCATCATTGATAACGGCTCGATCGACGATTCAGTCATCGTCTTTAAAGAGAAATTCCCTAACATCAAGCTTCTAGAAACAGGAGCAAATTTGGGATTTTCTGGCGGGAATAATGTTGGTATTGAGTACGCTTTAGCCCACGGTGCTGATTATGTTTTCTTATTGAATAATGATGCGATCGTCGATCCTCAAGTTCTCTCAACGCTGGTCGAAGCAGGCGGGCAAAACTCAAAAGCAGGCGTGTTGGGTTCAAAAATCTACTTCTATAAAGAGCCGAATAAAGTTTGGTTTGGGGGCGGAGAATGGCTAGGCAATCAGGCGGAGTTTAATCATATTGATTATGGGAAAATTGACGAATTAAAACCTGAGTTGCCCCCTCAAGAGATTGATTTCGCCTGTGGCTGTGCCTTCTTTATGAAAGCTGAAGTGATTAAAGAAATCGGTCTGCTCGAAGATAAATTCTTTTTGATGTGGGAAGAATCTGACTGGTGTTATCGAGCCAGGAGAGCGGGCTATACCTGTCTTTTAGTCTCTGCTTCAAAAGTCTGGCACAAGATTTCGGCGAGTTTTGAGGGAGGAAATCGATCGCCCCACTATGAGTATTTTTGGTGGCGAAATCGCTTTCTCTGGATCGAACGCAACGCCCCTTCTACGATCGCTGCCCTTCAGTTCTATGCATTTGCCTTTAGAGGCATTTATCGTGAATTACGGAACTATTGGAATCCCCAAACAACCGATCGTCAAAGATTGGCTAAAAAAGCGGCTTTAGAAGGCATCAAAGATTACTTTTTGCGTCGATTTGGTAACTGTCCTGAGTGGGTGATCTCAGCAGCAAGCCAAAAATAAAGACACCTGTTACTTGGGCTTGACTACCCACACCGAACAGGGCGCATCTGCAACAATTTGACCGCTGACTGACCCCAACAAAATACGCTGCATTCCGGTCAAACCTCGGCTACCAATCACGATCAAATCAGCATTATAAATGTTAGCCAACCGAATAATTTCTTCTGCTGGGTCGCCCATTACAATCTCTAATTCGCTGGCACAGGGCAAACTTTTTTGATACGTCTGCAACTGCTTCTCAATTTGGCCATAGGGGAAGCTTTCGAGATCTGCCTGGGGGCGATCTACCATCACATCCACTTCAGCCTCGTTAGCAGGAACGACATAGGAAAAAATCACCTTCATCTCCGATCGCAGGTGCAAATCTCGCAAAGTCTGGATTACTTGTTCAGATTGCGCTTTGGCAAACGATGAAGAATCTCCAACATCCAAAGCCACCAAAATTGTGTTGAGCATGGTCGCACTCCCGCCATCGCGCCAATTCTGTTTGACACGCAGCACTTTCAACCCTACACCTTTCCAAATCTCACTTCAGCCTTCTCGTTGAATCACTTAACACAACTCATTCCCCTTTACATAGCAGAACGAAGTCATCCCTCCCCAAGTGGTGTACTGTAAGGTGAAGAATTATGAACTCCCGTGCAGCAGACTTCTACCGTCTCAAACTCCCCAAGCCGCAGTCAACTCGCCGCCATCCTCTATGATCTCGACGGCACCCTCGTTAACACCGACCCGCTCCACTTTCGAGCCTGGCAAGAAGGATTACGACCCTTTGGGTTTGATATCGACGAAACATTCTACAAAACTCGCATTAGCGGGCGGCTTAACCCTGCGATCGTGCTAGATTTGCTTCCCCAATTGTCCCTAGAAGAGCGCCAAGATTTCATCGATCGCAAAGAGGCTCGCTTTCGAGAATTGGCTCCGCAGCTAATGCCAATGGCAGGTTTGAGCGCTCTGATTAAGTGGGCAACTGATCGTCACCTCAAACAAGCAGTGGTCACCAACGCTCCAACAAAAAATGCTCACTTTATGCTGAAGGCATTGAAGCTAGAAACCACGTTTGATCGCCTGATTGTCTCTGAAGAATTGGGAATTGGTAAACCTGACCCTGCCCCTTATCGACACGGATTGGATGAATTTGGGCTAAACCCTGAGCAAGCGATCGCCTTTGAGGATTCGCCTTCTGGCGTACGATCGGCGGTTGCTGCGGGGATTTTTACGATCGGCATCGCTTCAAGTCAAGATCCTCAAGATTTGTATCAAGTTGGAGCGGCGATCGTCATTCCAGACTTTACTGCTCCTGAGTTGTGGAAAATTTTAGAGTGAAAAATTTGGAACGCTGAGGGCGAAGTTTGAGCTTTTTTCGAGCTTTTAACGATGCAGCATTCGCCCGGATGCGCTGATCGCTTTGATCAAGCTTTAGGCGAGAGCAGAACTTGAGGATTTTGGACTCGATGGAGATTTTGGACAGGGAACTATCACACTTTCTTTCTCGACTTGGCTAGAGTAAGGGACTCCCCAGGACGCAGCCAAAACTTCCATCCAATCCAGTCCAGACTCAATTTCTTCGAGGCTCGTGAAGGCATCAAAGGCCCCCGCAACTTCTATGTGGTGCATGGTCGGTTGATTTGTATTCTGACGATGTTGAAGCAGGGTCTTGAATGAAAATCTCATGAAACGCACCTTAACCTGACTAGTGTTGAAACCGTTGCAGATAAACTGGAATCTTCAGCCGCACAATTGCGTGAAGCCAATGAGGAATCTACGCAGCCTAGTTGCTCATTCTACCAATCTATCTTCCTTAAAGGGCAAACCGGGTTCAGTGAATTTTCAGAAGCTCTTCTGAAAGAATACTTAGAATTTGAAGTCCGCGTCAAGTGTTCTCTCGCGCTCGTGACATTAATCACTAAAACTACAGAGGCTTTTTAAGAATAAATACTGAGACGAAAAGACTAAGAGAAAAAGCTTGGGGTTCTCAACTAATCAAAATAAATATTAGAGTTCGCGGTTTCCTGATCGTCTGAGCCAGGTGACGTAATCTCCATCTTGCAAGCTCAATTTGCTGATCAAGGTTTGGATAGAGACAATCCCTCGATCGCCGACAACTTCTTGAATCGGATACCAGGTACTGCGATCAAAGATCAAGACATCCAAACGAATGTCACGACAGTTAAAAGATCTCACACTATCCGACCAGACTTCCCAAAGACTCCTGGCTTCGGTGCAGTGCATTGTGTAACCGACTGGAATCATCTGCGCCTCGTAACGCATAAAGCCGATTTGAGGAGACAGCCCAGCCATCATAAATCCTTGACTAGACAGCGCCTCATGCAGCAGCACCCAATAGTCACAGCCCTGACGCACATTGACAATGATAGGCTTGGTCGTCAGGTCGATCGTGGCTAACAGGGTTCCAGTTGTGGTCAGCAGGCGATTTGTCCCAAACGCAGGTTCGATCTTTAGGGTTTGATTGGCGGTCAGGATTGCACTTCTAGATAAGAATTGCTCGATCAGAGTCACATCATCGGGGGTGTTCATAGCTCAACGTACAAACGACAAGTCGGTAGACTCCCCAGGTAGAGGTTCGCTCGATTCTATTTAACGTCAGTTCGATGAACGCTTCGCTTCGCTTTTAGATCCAGGAACGCCCCCTAAATCCCCCACGAGTGAGGGACTTTGAACCAGAATTCCTCTCTTAAAGTCCCCCAAAATTGGGGGGTTGGGGGGCAGAAGCCGTGAACAATGAAGCGGAAAACCTCTTATCGAATTCACGTTATTTAGCCTATTTGTTTAACGTAAATTCAACGTAAATTCAATGAGGCTTTTTCGTGTCGTCTTTTTGATGTCTAGTTCGATTGAGGTTTCCGTCAATCTAGAAAGAGCCATGCTTTAGGTATGCGGCTGACGCTTCCGTATTACTCCTGATTTATACTGAAGTATTGTTACATAGTCGGCTCTGGAACGGTGCAAAAATACGGAGTCTTTTGAGAAAAATTGATATTGAATTGATGAAGCTTCTCGCCGTCACGCTTTTCTGACAAAACTAGATTGGCGATCGCCAGTGCGGTATTCTGCTCCTTACTCTTCAAGAATTCGACTTCTTTGCGAAACATTAAGCTTTGTGAGACTCAGCCCTCACAACCGCTTTTGAAGAATCGACAATAGAAATGGAAGCTTTTGAAGCCAGCAATTAGGAGACTGTGGAATATGGTTAGCCAAGCAGATCGCATCTATGAAACCCAAACGCAAGCGATCGCCCGTCAGCTTTTGGCCGCGACGAGAGAGGGGCGCTCTCTGTTTGCCCAGATGCGAGATCAGATGCGTTGGGATGACAAACTGTTGGGCTGGACGATGGGCAACCCCAATCTCAGGGTGCAGCTATTTCGCTTTATCGACTGTCTGCCTGCCTTGAGAAGCAAACCTGAGATCGCCCGTCATTTGCAGGAATATTTGGGCGATGCCAGCGTCGAGTTGCCATCTGCGCTCAAGGGAATGCTCAATTTTGCCAATGCCGCCTCGATGCCGGGACAGGTAGCCGCGACGACCGTTTCTACAGCAGTTGAGACGCTGGCTCACAAGTACATTTCAGGTGAAAACACCAAGCAGGTTCTCAAAACCCTGGAGCGGTTGCGTAAAGACAAGATGGCGTTCACGGTGGATCTGCTGGGCGAAGCGGTGATTACGGAAGCGGAGGCTCAGTCTTATCTCGATCGCTACCTCGACCTGATGACCCAACTCACCGAAGCTTCGCAAAATTGGGGAACGGTGCCTGTGATCGACTTGGCGGACGGGGAGCCGCTCTCAAAAGTGCAGGTATCTGTCAAGCTGACAGCGTTTTATTCGCAGTTTGATCCGTTGGATGCTGAGGGCAGTGAAGCACGGGTGAGCGATCGCATTCGCATTCTCTTGCGGCGGGCTAAGGAGTTGGGGGCGGCGGTGCATTTTGATATGGAGCAATACGCTTACAAGGATCTGACGCTCTCGATTCTCAAGCGGATTTTGATGGAAGCGGAGTTTCGCGATCGCTCGGATTTGGGCATGACGCTTCAGGCTTATTTGCGAGACAGTGAGCAGGATTTACACGATTTGATCGCTTGGGCAAAACAGCGGGGCACACCGTTAACGGTTCGGCTAGTCAAGGGCGCTTATTGGGATCAGGAAACGATCAAAGCGGTGCAAAAAGATTGGCAGCAGCCCGTTTACAATCAAAAGCCTGCAACGGATGCCAACTTTGAAACGATGACAAGACTGTTGCTGGAAAATCACGAGCATTTGTATGCGGCGATCGGCAGTCATAATGTCCGCACTCAAGCTCACGCGATCGCCATTGCCAAAGCGTTAGAGATTCCGCGCCGTCGGATTGAGTTTCAGGTGTTGTATGGGATGGGCGATAAGTTGGCGAAAGCGATCGCCGATCAGGGCTATCGAGTCCGCGTCTACTGTCCCTACGGCGACCTGATTCCTGGCATGTCTTATCTGATTCGTCGTTTGTTAGAAAACACCGCCAACAGTTCTTTTCTCCGCCAAAACCTGGAAGAACGCCCCGTCGAAGAATTGTTAGCGCCGCCGATCGCCGAACCCGCCCCTTCAGAACCCTCCTCACGCCTCACGCCTCACGCCTCACGCCTTACCCCTCTCTTCCAAAACGTGGCGGATACCGATTATGCAGAAGTCGAGGCGCGCGATCGTATTCAAAACGCCTTACAGTCCGTGCGTCAGCAGTTGGGTAAAACTTACTTACCTCTCATTGATGGGGAATACGTCGAAACTGTTGAGAAACTGGATTCTGTCAATCCGTCTCAATTTAATGAGGTCGTAGGACGGATTGGCATGATTAGTGTGGAACAGGCAGAAGGAGCGATCGCCGCCGCCAAAACAGCCTTTCCCGCGTGGCAAAAAACGCCAGCCACTGAGCGGGCTGGAATTCTCAGAAAAGCGGCCGATCTGTTGTCACAACGCCGCGAAGACCTGATCGCCTGGATGGTGTTGGAAACGGGAAAACCAGTCAAAGAAGCCGATGGAGAAGTGTCAGAAGCGATCGACTTTTGCCGCTACTACGCCGATGATATGGAACGGCTGAATCAAGGCTATGCCTACGATCTGCCCGGTGAAACGAACCGTTATCACTATTATCCTAGAGGCATTGTTGTCGTCATTTCTCCGTGGAATTTTCCGCTGGCGATTCCGATGGGGATGGTCGTGGCGGCTTTGGTAACGGGCAACTGTGCGCTGCTCAAACCTGCGGAAACCTCGTCAGTGATTGCGGCAAAAATTACAGAAATTCTCGTGGATGCGGGCATTCCTCGTGGCGTGTTTCAGTTTGTGCCGGGAGATGGTGCGTCTGTGGGTGCCCATTTGGTCAAGCATCGCGACGTTCACATGATTGTATTTACCGGATCTCAGTCCGTCGGCTGTCAAATCTATGCCAATGCGGCCGTTCTGCAACCAGGGCAAAAACATTTGAAGCGCGTCGTTGCAGAAATGGGCGGCAAAAACGCCATCATCGTCGATGAAAGTGCCGATTTGGATCAGGCCGTTCAGGGAGTCATCCAGTCTGCCTTTGGCTATAG
This sequence comes from Phormidesmis sp. 146-12, assembly GCF_052939495.1. NCBI lineage: Bacteria > Bacillati > Cyanobacteriota > Cyanophyceae > Leptolyngbyales > Leptolyngbyaceae > Phormidesmis > Phormidesmis sp. 146-12. The sequence continues at coordinate 115,096 of NZ_JBJPHS010000002.1, forward strand.
CGGTCAAAAGTGTTCGGCTTGCTCACGGGCGATCGTTCTCGACTCGATCTACGACACCTTTTTGAATCGGGTAATTGAAGCTACTCGATCGCTCAACATCGGACTTGCCGAATCGCCCAGCACGCAAGTCGGGCCCGTCATCGATGCCGAGGCTCAACGTCGAATTCGAGACTACATCGAGCAGGGCCGCACCGAAGCAGAAGTCGCCCTCGAAATGCCCGTTCCCGACTCTGGCTATTTTGTCAGTCCAGTCGTCTTTGCCAACGTGTTGCCCTCTGCCAAGATCGCCCAAGAAGAAATTTTCGGGCCGGTTCTGGCTGTCATGAAAGCGCAGACGTTTGACGAAGCCTTGACGATCGCCAACAGCACGCCCTTTGCGCTCACAGGCGGACTCTATTCGCGAACGCCCTCCCACATTGAGCAAGCCCAAGCAGAATACGAAGTTGGCAATCTGTATATTAATCGCGGAATCACAGGGGCGATCGTCGCTCGTCAACCCTTTGGCGGCTTCAAACTGTCAGGCGTTGGCTCCAAAGCAGGCGGCCCTGATTATTTGCTGCAATTCCTGGAGCCTCGCGTCGTCACCGAAAATGTGCAGAGACAGGGATTTGCGCCGATCGAAGGAGCAGAGTAGAAGGGAGGAGGGAGGAGGGAGGAGGGAGAAGGGATGAAATAGATTCGGATTGGTGTTGGGATGGGGCGATCGCAGGTAAAGGTCATCTCTCCGTGGGTGTTCTGAATACAGGAAGAGGGGTAAGCACGGGGGCATTGCCCCTACAATGGATGCTCATTACACCCTGCCTGATAACTAGCCCTCTTTTTTCATCCCTCATCCCTCATCCTTTCCTTTTATGGCCGTGGCAAACTCTAAATCTTTTCCCGCCTGGGCGTTGATATCATTAGTGACGAATGGTTTGCTGCTGGCGACGGTGGCTTTATTGTTGTTGAGAAATGAGTCTCCGAGCAATTCATCGCGGATCAAAATTACGCCGCTTCCTGCTTCGACAACGGATGCTCAAGAAGCTGCTGACATCGTTTCTAAGCTGGAGTCACGACAACAATTGACCTATGAACAATGGGTTGATTTGTTAGACAAAGAAGCGAAGGCTGCGGTCAAAAATAAGCCCGATCGCTTAACCGTTTTGGTTGGGGATTCGCTGAGTTTGTGGTTTCCACCGGAGTTGTTGCCCAGCGATCGTACCTGGCTCAATCAAGGGATATCAGGCGAAACCTCTGCGGGATTGCTCAAGCGCTTGAATCTTTTTGAAAAAACAGAGCCTCAAGCAATCTTTTTGATGATTGGTATTAATGATCTTGTCAAAGGCGTATCTGACCAAGACTTGTTAGAAAATTATCAAAAAATCGTTCAGGATCTCAAAGAGGCTCATCCCAAAAGTAGAATTATTGTTCAATCAATCCTGCCTCACGCTAACAAGTCAACCAACGAAAAACGCGATCGCTTACTCGATATTTCTAACGAGCGAATTCATGACTTAAATCAAAAAATTGCTGCGATCGCTCAGTCCGCCAACGTTTCTTATCTGGACTTACAACCACTTTTTGTAGACAACGAAGGTTACCTGCGATCAGAACTAACTACTGATGGACTGCACCTGAGTTCTCAAGGTTATCTGGTGTGGCGATCGGCGATTCAAACCTTTAGCCAGTTGGAATTGGACACCTCAAAATCCGAAAGCTAGTCCCTACGCTCAATTCGTCCTATGATCATCACTAGTCGCGTCATCTCAAGGAAGCCCGATGGACACCAAAGCATTTAAGCGATCGCTCAACAGTTCTGAAAACTACCACCGCAAAGGGTTTGGTCACGATGCCGAAGTTTCAGACGTGATGGATTCTGAGTACCAGAGCGACCTGATTCAGCAGATTCGCGAGAGTCAGTACACCTTAAAACGCGGCAACGTGACGATTCGATTAGCGCAGGCGTTTGGGTTTTGTTGGGGAGTCGAACGAGCCGTGGCGATGGCGTATGAGACGAGGCAGCACTTTCCCACTGAGCGGATTTGGATTACCAATGAAATTATTCACAATCCCTCGGTCAATCAGCGTTTGCGCGAGATGAATGTGCATTTTATTGAATTGATCGCGGGTGAAAAAGATTTTTCTGGGATTGAGCATGGCGATGTTGTCATCCTTCCCGCGTTTGGGGCAAGTGTGCAGGAAATGCAATTGTTAAATGATCGCGGCTGTACGATCGTCGATACGACCTGTCCCTGGGTTTCAAAGGTCTGGAATACCGTCGAAAAACATAAAAAAGTTGCTCACACATCAATCATTCACGGCAAATATAACCACGAAGAAACGATCGCCACTAGTTCCTTTGCGGGCACTTACTTAATCGTGCTGAATCTGAAGGAAGCGGAATACGTCGCGAACTATATTTTGAATGGCGGCGGTTCGCAGAGCGAGAGGCTTCGCCAACGCACAGAATTTCTCAACAAATTCAAGAATTCAACGTCATTAGGATTCGACCCCGATCGCGATCTACAACAAATTGGTATCGCTAACCAAACCACGATGTTGAAGGGCGAAACAGAGCAGATTGGCAAGCTATTTGAACACACCATGATGCGGAAGTATGGCCCCGATCAACTCAGTCAACACTTCCTCAGCTTCAACACGATTTGCGATGCGACTCAAGAGCGTCAAGATGCCATGTTTGAGTTAGTGGATGAAAAGCTAGATTTGATGATTGTGATTGGCGGCTACAATTCTTCAAACACAACCCACTTGCAAGAGATTGCGATCGATCGTTCCATTCCCTCTTATCACATTGATTGTGTGGATCGAATTTTGTCGAGCGATCGTATCGAACACAAACCTTTGCATCGGGATCTCGAAGTCACCAAAAATTGGCTTCCCGATGGTGAAATCGTGGTAGGCATTACGTCTGGCGCTTCGACACCCGATAAAGTTGTGGCTGATGTGATTGAAAAAATCTTTGCGCTCAAAGCGGCTGTTTCGATGGTTTAGAAGAAGTTTGGAAAGTTGGGGTGATCCGGGGAAAATGAGTCTTGTCACCCCAATTTTTGCTGCATGAATGCTTTAGACTCGCCTCGATCGTTTTACACTCATGCCAATGGAGAAATTTGGTTAGGAGACGCGATCGTTTGGCTAAAATCGCTAGATTCCAACTCGGTCGATCTGGTGTTTGCTGACCCTCCTTACAATCTTAAAAAAGCAGAATGGGACACCTTTGAATCCCAGCAGATCTACGTCGAATGGTCACTAAAATGGATCGAACAAGTTGCCCGAATTCTCAAACCGACGGGCACCGTTTATATTTGTGGATTCTCTGAAATTTTGGCGGATTTGAAGTTGCCTGCTTCTCAATATTTTCAGGGTTGTCGCTGGCTAGTATGGCACTACAAAAACAAAGCAAATTTGTCTAACGATTGGGGGCGATCGCACGAAAGCATTCTGCATTTTAGGAAGACCAAAAAGTTTTATATGAATGTAGAAAACGTGCGGATTCTCTATAGCGAACACACGCTAAAGTATCCCGATCGACCTCAAGCCGAGACGAGTCAATATGGAAGTCATGAAAAAATTTGGCACCCTAATCCCAAAGGCGCAAAACCAAGAGACGTAATTGAGATTCCGACAACTTGTAATGGAATGGATGAAAAAACAAATCATCTGACTCAAAAACCAGAAGAATTAGTCAGAAAGTTTTTGTTAGCGTCTTCTCAAAGAGGCGATGTGATTGTTGATCCCTTTCTAGGCTCCGGAACGACCGCCGTCGTCGCCGAACAATTGGGACGAAAATGGCTAGGCTGTGATCTCAGTGCCGAATATTTAAGTTGGGCAGTTCAGCGTATTCAAATTGCAAAATCGATGTCAGATGAAGAGTGGTTCTGGTTCGATCGCAAAAATGAGGCGCGCAGAAAAAAGATCCGGTGAACGGTAAAGTGAGGGTAATCGATCGCATCCGGACTGCTATGGGCCCTCAAGACGCTAGAACGGTCAGAAGATTTATTTACAGCCTCATTTTTGCCTTTCTCTATTTGATCTGGAGTTTTCCGGCTCAGGCGGGTGTGTTGTCCGATCGAGTGGCTGCTTTTCCTCAATGGCAGTCCAAACCGCCCATCCAAACGGCTCAGGGCGATCTGATCTATCCCACCTGGCTTAAAGGAACCTGGCACGTCACCAGTACGCTCGTCGATTTGGTTGCACCCCTCGCTCCAGAAGTGGTCACTCCCGGCTTTGAGAGCAATCGTGACTATTTAAATCAGCCCGTTAAGTTTGATGTGCGGTTTGTTAAACAAGGGTCTGCCAAAAATCGCATTGCTGCCGCCCTCAAATCGCTGCAACAACGGTCACGAACCCCAGAAGTTGTCGCCGATCGCGCCTTCAATGGTTTGAATTTGGCAAAGGCTTATCTGGGCGATCGAGCGGTTTTGGCGGTCAAAGTCGATCCAGAGTCTCCCAATCGGCAAATTACGCTGTTGAGGGATGATCGTCAGCTAGTGTCGATCGTCAACGCCAGATCTGTTGAAACGCCTGCTTTAAATCAATTCATCACGACAGAAATCTTTCAGCAGATTTTTCGCGGCAGTTCCCAACCCTATCTCAATCAGGTCGAGACGACGACAGCCTATCGGAGAAGTGAGGAGAGAGGAGAAAGTGAGGAGAGAGGAGACAGGAGTGAGGAGAGAAGAACGCCTGCGATCTCTTCGAGTTACCCGCAAGGGGTCGTCGCTGACCAGATGACGGCGGTCTATTTGTCTTCTCAAGATCCTGATTACTTCAAAACGGGCGAAAGACCTGTGGCGCTTTATCGCTATCGACTGGAATTTGTGCCTGTAGAAGCGGTGAGTCTGCCCTCAGAGTGATTTTTTGTAACGTTAGAAATTTGACTCTGTAAGCAATTTACAAGCAATGATTACAGAAGTTTGCAAGAATCGTCAGCAAAGTAAACTTTATTGTCTTTCGAGTCCATCCCAGAAATGCCTTTGCTATTGTCAGAATATTGACGGGTAATTCATCCGGTTCATTTGCTGTCTGAGAATTTACGAGTCATTGCGGCTCTTCCTCAAAAGCAACTCAACACTTTAGACAATCTATCTCAGTCAGCATTTCTGAAAGTCAGGAATCGCTAATCTCCAAATCCGCTCACTCAAACCACCTGTATTCCCTCTTTTTTAGAACCCCAGATGACCTCTTTTCTTAAGCCCTGGAACATAAATCACTATTGCGAACAATGGATTGCTGATTGGTGCCAAGATAACGGCTGGACTGATTGGTTTGTCGAGCGATCGAGCTATTGGGCGTTTCCTCCAAATGCAGTGATGCCTGTCCCGATTCCCACTCAGGTACTCAAGTCCATCAAGGCAGAAAAAGGTCTTAGCACCGAGGAAAGAATCTGGTGTCTCAGCGCTCTTGTAAGTACCGTCATTGCCGCTGCGTCAGGCTATTTTATGTCGTCCCCAATGCCTTTTGTTTTGGCGTTTGCTTTCTGCGCGATCGTCGTTGCTCGAATGGATGACGAAGAATCTTTTCCTTGTTTTGAGGAAGAAGAAATCTAGAATTTCTTAGCAAGTTAAAGCTAAAAAAAGGGGTGAGCCTGGTAGCTTATCCCTCTTTTTTTGGAACAAATTTTATTAGACTAAAGAATGTTTTAACCTTCGTCCTTAATCTTCATCTTTACCCTTCATCAATGACTTGGGCTGACACTTCTACTGCTTCGACATCGATCGTACCCGAAGGAGTCATTCGCTTAAAGCGTCCCTGCTCGACCTGCAACGGCTCCCCACAGCTAGGACATTGAATGTCAGCCTGATTGATGCCCGCAAACTCATAGCTACAAACCGGACAAGCCGCCTGAACCAGGTTTTTCTTGAGCCACCACTGAAACGCAAAAAACGCCACCACCGGAGCCAACAACAGCAGACCCAACAAAACAAAAAACGACTTAATCAACCATCCCAACCCCAGCGCCGTCAGCAACCAGACAAACCCAATCAGGGTCAGCAGGCGACCAAAGCCAGTGATACTCAGTTGAAGATTGTTGAGGCTGTTCTGGTTCACAGCAGACTCCTGGAAATGAAATAAACTATCTTAATTGAAGCAGATCCCATCGTCGCTCAGGGGACGGCTATCTCTACTCAAAGGGGATCAGGTTTCCGACTTGCGATCGACACTCTCTACAGCATAAGTTATCTGATCGATGGGCACACAAAACTGCTCCAAAGTTTAATCAGCGTAACCTTTACCAGGAATTGAGCATGACAATTTTTTTAGCAGGAGCCAGTCGAGGAGTCGGTCGAGAAATTGCCAAGGGTCTGACGGCGCAAAATCTCAGCCTAAAGGCACTGCTCAGATCTCAAGCCGCCGCCCCCGAATTGCAAGCCTTGGGAATTGAAGTCACGATCGCCGATGCCATGAGTCTCGATCAAGTTGAGTCAGCCATGAGCGGAACTTCCATCGACACCGTAATCAGCACGATCGGCGGCAAGCCCCAGGATGGAGAACGCGCCGACTATCTGGGCAACAAAAATTTAATTGATGCAGCCGTAAAAGCGGGCGTTCGCAGATTCATCTTAGTCACGTCGATCGGCAGTGGTGAAAGTGCGGTGGCTCTGCCGCCTCAAGCTCTGCAAACCCTGGGTGAAGTTCTCAAAGAAAAGGAGAAAGCCGAACAGCATTTAATCCAGAGTGGATTGATTTACACGATCGTTCGACCAGGCGGACTCAAATCTGAACCTGCGACTGGCAACGGCATCTTGACCGAAGATCCCAAAATTGCGGGGACGATTCATCGGGCGGATGTGGCGCAGCTAGTCTGTCGCTGTGTGAGTCGCGATCAGTCAAACAATCGAGTTCTATCGGCGGTCGATCGCGAAATGATCTACGGCACTCCAGACTTTGAGGAATTCAAACTGGACTAGCGATCGAGGAATGAGAAATCAAGGAATCAAACTCATTCCATTTTAGAACTTGCAACTCTGGCGCAAATTTTTGTCGAGGTCAAAGGCGATCGCCGCTCATTTCCTCAAAATTCCTAAGCCATCACCATGCCGCCATCCACGTTAAAGACCTGTCCCGTGATGTAAGAGGCTGCTGGAGACGCAGCCAAAAATCGGATCATTCCGGCGACCTCTTCGGGCTGACCATAGCGACCTAGCGGAATGTATTTGAGAATCTCATCCGACTTCAGATCATTCGTCATGTCGGTTGTGATGAATCCCGGTGCGACCGCATTGACCGTAATGCCCCGACTAGCAAGCTCTTTAGCCACAGTGCGCGTAAAACCAATCACTCCCGCTTTTGCCGCACTATAATTTGCCTGTCCCGGATTGCCCATCTGGCCCGCGACCGACGTAATGTTGACAATGCGCCCCGATCGCTGCTTCAACATAATTTTGCTGACGGCTCTGGTGCACAAAAACACGCCCGTTAAGTTTAAATCCATGACTGCTTGCCAGTCTTCTAGCTTCATTCTCAACAGCAGCGTATCGCGAGTAATGCCAGCATTGTTGACTAACACATCCACTCTGCCCCACTTTGTCATCGCAGACTCGACCAGCGCATCGACCTGATCCGCTTTAGAAACATCCGCAGCGACCGCGATCGCCTCACTTCCCAATGCAGAAATCTCCTCGACCACTTTTTCAGCCGCCCCGCTAGAACTGGCGTAGTTAACGACCACCTTCGCGCCCTCCGATGCCAACGCCAGCGCCGTCGATCGACCGATTCCCCGTGACGCACCTGTGACGATCGCCACCTTCCCCGACAACTGTAGCTCTGTTGGCAATGCTTCCATAACGGCTTCCTCTCAGTTCTGTGCGGATCTGATCATATCGGCAAAGGAGAACTAGAGAAGAAGGGATGAGGGATGAGGGATGAGGGATGAAGACCAATGTTCACGTCGGGTGTTGTTCCAAGTTCAAAATTTAGAAACCGAACCTTAACACCCAGAGGACTCCTCATATCTTAAGTTCAGATCTTAAGTTCAGAGTCCAAAACTCAACACCTAAATCCCCCTCTCATCCCCTCCTCCCTCCTCCCTCCTCCTCCCATCCCTCCAAAGTTGGCTTTTTTTCAAGATGAAGAGTAGGATTGCATCTATTGCTTTGCGGTTTAAGATATCCTTGGCAATCGCGCAGTTTTTACGGTGGCTATGACTAGAGATCGCGGCATTCCTAATCGGCGGATTCCGAAACCTTCGCAGCCTCAGCCCCGCAGGAAGGCGGCCAACTCATCGTCTCAAAATCTAGACCGTTCGCACAAGGCCTCTACAAGGCAAACGTCTTCCTCAGAGACCGATTCCTCAAAGCAGACGCTTGATCGAGATAGTCCGCCTGACACTCCACCCGAAGCGACCTGGAAACGGCTCCGCAACTGGAAGACGGCTGTCATTTTGGGATTGGTCATGACGACGGGGTTGACCGCTTTCTCGATCGGGTTCCTGTTTAAGCTACCCGCCGTTCCCAACTGTCCCGCAATTTTTTGGCCACTGGCCTCGGCCTCGCTGCGAATGCACTGTGCCCAGCTTGCCGCTAACAAACAAACCGTTAATGATCTGCTCGAAGCGATTAAATTAGTCAACAGTTTGCCGCCTGACCATCCCCTTCATGACGAAGTAAACCGTCTGGTCGAGCAGTGGGCCGAAGATATTTTAGGGCTTGCAGATGAAGCATTTCACGCCGGAAAACTCAAGGAAGCGATCGACGTGGCTCGCAAGATTCCCAACAACACCAGCGCCCACGACCAGATTGAGAAGCGGATTGAGAAGTGGCAGGGCATTTGGGCTGAAGCAGAGACTATCTATGGTCGAGTTGAAGACGCGCTGCGAAAACAAAACTGGCGTAAGGCTTCTTCGGAGGCGGCCCGGTTGCTGTCGATCGACAATAATTTCTGGCAAACCACCAAGTATCAAGAACTCACCACCATCATTACAGCGACTCGTCAGGACATTAGTAAGTTAGCCAAAGCAAAAGACTTGATCGATCGCGGCGGCGTAACCAATCTACTCGAAGCGGTCAAACTGATTTCTAGCATTGATGAAAAGAGCTATGTCTACCAGGAAGCTCAAGAAACCGTTGCCAAGGTAGGTCAAGAAATGATGGATTTGGCTCAGTCCAGACTCGATCGCAAAGACCTGTCAGGCGCGCTGGATATCATTAGCAAGATTCCACCGAATACAAAGTTGCAGCGTGAGATCGAAGATTTTGATGTGATTGCACGAGCGCAGTCAAAAGCCTGGGGTGGTACGGCGGCAGACATTGAGGCGGCGATCGCTCAAGCCCAAGATCTCCAATTGGGCCGCCCTTATTACGATAAAGCCCAAAAACTGATCGCCCGTTGGCAGCTAGAAAAGAGTGATGTGGCACAACTAGAACGAGCGCGGCAACTGGCTCAATCGGGTAGATCAGATGATTTAGCGGAGGCGATCGCGCAAGCGTCTCTCGTTCCGTCTGACAATCCTCGGTCTAAAGAAGCGCAACAACTGGTCAGTCAAGTTTCGAGTCAGATGCAAGAGATGCAGGATCGGCCGATTCTCGACCAGGCAACTCAAATGGCAAGCGCTGGCGATGTGAATGGGTTACAGTCGGCGATCGACGAGGCCAGACGGATCACATCAGGACGATCGCTCTACGACGAGGCTCAGGGCAAAATTGGGCAGTGGCGATCGCAGATTGCTCGACTGCAAGACCAGCCAATTCTCGATCAGGCGGACACGTTGGCGGATGCCGGAGATTTGCTGAGTGCGATCGCGGCGGCTCAACAGGTCAATTCTGGCAGTGCACTTTACGATAATGCTCAGGCAAAAGTGCAAAACTGGCAAAACCGCATTCAAGCCCAAAGCAACCTGCAAGCAGCCAGAGATGCGGCCAATGGGGGCACGCCGGATGCGTTGTCACAGGCAATTCGATTAGCAGATGGGGTGCCAGGGACGACTTCTCTACGAACGGAGGCTAATCAGGCAATCACTCAATGGAGTCAGCAGATTTTGCAGGCGGCGATCGTTCAAGCTGACACAGACGTTTTGGGCGCGATCGCCACGGCTCAAAAAATCCCCCCCCGCACCGAGGCCTACGCAGCCGCACAGTTACAGATTCAGGCTTGGAGAAAAGCGATCGGGCGCTAGACTAATCTTTCTCTGCGATGATTACTCCGGGCAGCTTTCTAGATTCCCCACCCGTGAGGGACTTTGAACCGGAATACGAAACTCAAGACTCCTTGAAATCGATCGCTAAAATAAGAAGAACTCTCCTCAGTCTCAGTCAACTATGGACATCTCACTCACCCCCGAAACTGAACAGTTTATTCAACAACAAATCGCGATCGGTAAGTTCTCCTCGGTTAGTGAAGTGATTGATGCTGGGGTCAAGCTTTTGGAAGAACGAGAACGCATCTACAAAGGACGATTTGAAGAACTTCAGCGCGAGGTCATGATCGGCATTGAGCAACTCGATCGCGGTGAAACAGTAGATGGTGAAACTTTTATGCAGGAGTTAAAAGTCAAACTCCAAAAGAGACAGGAGAAACTCTCTTAATGAGCGCAAGATATATCATTGCTGTGCAAGCAAGCCGAGATATTGAGCGGATCAGTGGCTATATTGCTGATCAAAGTGGAATGAGAGCCTCTGAGAAATTTATTGACAAGCTCAATCAGAAGTTTTTAACGCTCACTCAGTTTCCAAATATCGGACGAAAACGGGATGAACTATCGTCGGGTTTGAGAAGCCTCTCATTTGAAGATTATTTAATTCTTTACCGCTCAACGACCGAGGAAGTGGAAATTGCACGGGTGGTGAGTGGCTATCAAGACCTAGAAGCACTGTTCTCAAGCCCCGATGATCAATGATTCACGAAACTCAAGACTCCTGTTGGTCGATCGCTCCCCAGAAACCAGTATCGTTTTTTTAGAGAAGATCCTAATTCTGATAAACCCAACAAAATGGCTGAATCCAATATTGAATCCACTCTGCACGAAGATCGCGTCTTTCCTCCCTCGGCTGAGTTCTCACAAAAAGCCACCATCAAAAGTTTAGAAGACTATCAGCAACTGGTCGATCGCGCTCAAGCCGACCCGCAAAAATTTTGGGCAGATTTAGCCACTCAAGAATTGCATTGGTTTCAACCTTGGCATACGGTGCTGGACTGGAGCAATCCCCCTTTTGCCCGATGGTTTGTCAATGGTAAAACCAATCTGTCTTACAACTGCCTCGATCGCCATCTCACTACTCGTCCTGACAAGCCCGCGATCGTCTGGGAAGGTGAACCCGGGGATACCCTGACGCTGACCTATGCCCAACTCCACCAGCAGGTTTGTAAGTTTGCCAACGTTCTCAAACACCTGGGTGTTAAAAAAGGCGATGTGGTCGGATTGTATATGCCGATGATTCCAGAAGCGGCGATCGCCATGCTGGCCTGTACTCGAATTGGAGCCGCCCACACGGTCGTATTTGGGGGATTCAGTGCCGAAGCGCTGCGCGATCGCTTGATGGATGGTCAGGTCAAAGTCGTTGTCACAGCGGATGGAGGCTGGCGAAAGGATGCGATCGTGCCGCTCAAAACTCAGGTAGACAAAGCCCTTTCTCATCCCAATGTGCCTGTCGAAAAAGTTCTTGTGGTCAAGCGCACCGCTCAACAAATCGAGATGAAAGACGGCCAGGATTTTTGGTGGCACGATCTCGAAACAGAGGTTTCTGCCGAATGCCCTGCCGAACCGATGGATAGCGAAGATATGCTGTTCATTCTCTACACGTCCGGCAGCACGGGCAAGCCCAAAGGAGTCGTTCATACGACAGGCGGCTACAATCTCTACGCCCACATCACCGCCAAATGGATCTTTGACCTCCAGGAATCGGATGTTTATTGGTGTACTGCCGACGTAGGCTGGATCACAGGGCATAGCTATGTCGTCTATGGGCCACTTTCCAACGGAGCCACCACCGTCATGTATGAAGGGGCCCCTCGCGCCTCAAACCCAGGCTGCTTTTGGGATGTAATTGAAAAACACAAGGTCACGATTCTCTACACCGCTCCTACAGCGATTCGAGCCTTCATCAAAATGGGCGACGAACATCCCAAAGCGCGCGATTTGTCTTCCTTGAGGCTGTTGGGAACGGTCGGCGAACCCATCAATCCCGAAGCCTGGATGTGGTATCACACCGTGATTGGAGGAGAAAAATGTCCGATCGTTGATACCTGGTGGCAAACCGAAACAGGCGGCATTATGATCACCGCTTTGCCAGGGGCCATTCCGACCAAACCAGGATCTGCAACGCTGCCTTTTCCGGGAATTTTAGCGGATGTAGTCAATTTGGACGGCGATTCTGTGCCGACGAATGAGGGGGGATATTTAGCGATTCGGCATCCCTGGCCGGGCATGATGCGAACGGTCTTTGGCGACCCCGATCGCTTCCGCAAAACTTACTGGGAACACATTCCAGTTAAAGAAGGGCACTACACCTACTTTGCAGGAGACGGGGCCCGACAAGATGAAGACGGCTACTTTTGGGTGATGGGTCGCGTGGATGACGTGATCAATGTCGCCGGACACAGGCTAGGCACAATGGAAGTTGAATCTGCTCTGGTGTCTCATCCTGCTGTCGCAGAAGCCGCTGTCGTGGGCAAACCCGACGAAGTAAAAGGGCAAGACATTGTAGCCTTTGTCACCTTGGAGGGCGATCATCAGCCCAGCGACGACCTGGCCAAAGCACTCAAAAAACACGTGGTCAACGAGATTGGCGCGATCGCTCGTCCGGGTGAAATCCGATTTGCTGACGCTTTACCCAAGACGCGATCGGGCAAAATTATGCGACGACTCCTCCGCGATCTGGCTAGCGGGGTCGAAATTTCGGGTGACACCTCCACGCTAGAAGACCGCAGCGTTTTAGAAAAGCTTCGTCAAAGCTAAGATTTCTAATCTCAAGAAGATCCAACTTCCCAATGGGTAGGCGATTCGTCTACCTTTTTTAATGTGAATTGGGTTTAATGTGAACTTGATGAAGTCTTTCGCTTTGGTTTCAGAGTCGGATTGTCTCCTAAATCCTCCATAAGTGAGAAATTTTGAACGAGAAACCTTATCTAAACGTCAATATCTAAACGTCAATTCGATGAAGTTTTTCACTGAGGTTTTCTGCTTCGTTGTTCAATTCTTCTGCCCCTCAACTCCTCATTCTGAGAAACTTTTGCATGAGAATTCTAGATTAAAGTCTCTCACTTGTGCTGGTCATTACCAAGATCTCCTACGACATTAAAGAGCGCAAAAAGATTCATCGAATTCAGGTCTACTGGGGTGGAAGTGGCGAAGGCTCTGTGTTGGGTTGAGTTCCGGAGCCTGGAGGAAGGGTTGGCTGAGGAGAAAGGGGAGTTGGAGTCGTTTGTAAGCCGCCGGGATTGGGTGCGATCGGGTTTCCAAACAGATCGGTGCCGCCGGGAGCGACAGGAGGTTTGATGCCAGGGGTTACAAGAGGCGCGGGAGTGGTTGGAGTGGGAGACGGTTGACCACTTGGAGGGGGGGCTGTGGAGAGAGCAGCCCGATCGCCCCCCACCGTTCGTAAAATGTCTAGCACTTGAATCACATCGTTATAGAGTGCCGTTTGAGAAGCACTAAGAACCAATAAGCCTTCGGGTTGCTGCTGGTGATAGTTTTGCACGACCTGGAAGAGTTGGGCACGATCGACGGGTTGTTTATCCACGTAAATCTGCCCTGCGGGATCAATGTAGACCATGAGGGATTCTTGCGTCTGCACGGTGCCTGTGGCTGCTTTGGGCAGATCGACGTTGATGCCTTGCTGACGGGTTAGTTGCAGCGCCGCCAAAATAAAGAAAACCAGAATACAGAAGATCACGTCAATCAACGGAATGATCTGGATCTGCGCCTCGTCGTTGGGAGAATCTAGGTTGAGCTTCATAAGGGATGAGGGATGAGGGATGAGGGATGAAATAGTCACTTTGGTCGATTCATGGGTTGATTCATGGATATCAACGGCATTGCTGAACCGTGGGATGAATTGCCCCAAAGCGGCGGGAAACCCAAGGTTCAAAGCCCCCCAATTTTGGGGGATTTAGGGCGCGAAAAGCTTGACACTTCCCACGCATTCATCCCTCATCCCTCATCCCTCATCCCTCCTTTGTTTTGCCATTTTTGACGGTAGAGCAGTTCTAGATCATTGCCAGCGCGACGGAAGACCTTGGCCTGATTGAAAATGAGTGCCTGAAAAATTCTGTAGAAGCCAGCCGCAAGAATCGCCACGATCAAGCCTGTTGCGGTGCTGATCAAGGCTTCGCCGATCCCCGTTGTAACGCCTGCTGTAGATGCGGTGCCAATGTCGCCCAGTCGAATCGACCCCAGTGACGTAATCAAGCCAAGAACCGTCCCTAGCAAGCCCAACAGCGGAGCCAGGGCAATCACTGCTTCGAGAATCTTGTCGCCCCGCCGCATGGAGACAATTTCTTCGTCGGCAGACGATTCGAGGGCTAGGCGAAACAGTTCTGGGTCAGGGTCTTGGAGCCGCAGGGCAGCATAGAGAAATCGGGCGATCGGTTGGTCATAAGCCTGCCGTGCAATCTCAGTTGACATCCCCCAGTCTTTACGAGAGGCATCCAGAATCCGATTGACCGTCTCTTTTTCTTTGTTGAGGACATTGAACCAAAACCACGATCGCTCAATAATGGCGCTCAATGCCAAAATCGAGAGCAGCAGCAGCGGCACCATTGTCACGCCGCCCTTTTGAAATAGTTCTACGATGTTCATCGTCTGTTCTCTCCAGTCATGCCTCACACCTGATGGTGAATTTCCAGCCTCTCACAAATCTGAGGCATTTTAATTTTAGAGACTCGATGGATGGTTGATGCAGGCCGATCGTAATTTAGTGTGAATGATCCGGGTAGATGATTCAATCTAGATGCTCCTTGAACTTTCTGGATGCTCCTCGAACTTTAAGGATGGTTCGGTGAAGTCCTTTCGCTTCGTTGATCGCGTCTTCTGCCCCCAAGCTGCCAATTTTGGGGAACTTCAAGACCAGATTTCCGGTGGAAAGTTCTTGATTGGTGGAAAATTTAGAAGCGACTAAACACTGTAACCAAATCGAACAAGACTATCGAATTGACATTAAAAAAAGGCGTTGCTGAATCAGGGGATGAATTGCCCCAAAGCGGCGGAAACCCCAAGGTTCAAAGTCCCCCAATTTTGGAGGATTTAGGGAACTGATCGAGTTGATAATCCTAGCGAAAGACTCATCGGATTCAGGTTGATTTAGGATCGCCGTATAAACTTTTGGGAGCCGAAATGCTGAAAAAGAGCTTATTCGCAGTGTTTTTGGGAGGCAAACTGGCAAGCGATCGGTTAGGTGAAGATCATGAAGTCGTGTTTGTGATCGCTGGAAGCCAAAAAGAAGCGAGAACCTTGGCAAAGGCAAAATGGAAAGGCATTGCAGATGGGATACATGTTGATGCCATTCAAAAGTTAGACATCGTTGACGGACATCGCATTCTATTAACGGAAACTGAGGAAAGCGATCGGGCAAAAATTGACGACCGATACTCAGCTTAGATTTGTTTTTACAAAAAAGTGACCTATCAAATAAAGTGAACCACACAAAACAATCAGTTCGTTGTGGGTGTTTTGTAGCGCTGCTTCTAATCCTGAAAACACGTCTGTATAAACGTTATAGTCACCCAAATCAGGACAGATCCGTAGGGCTAACGTCGATAGTTTTTCAGGCTCGGCAGAACTGTGACCCGGAACAGGAACGAGGTAGAGAAAATCGCCCGATCGCAGCAGTTCTTTAAACACGTCCGCATGATCTTTAGTCGAAAGCATTCCCATCACCCAATGCACAGGAGAAGCGTCTAACGACTCTACAAACTGACGCAGCACTTTAGCGCTAGCGGGATTATGGGCCCCATCGATCAGGATTTGGCGCTCTTTGTATCTAAACCACTGCAACCTTCCTGCCCACTGAGTTTTAGCGATTCCATCCCTGATTGCCTGATCCGAAATCTTCCATCCCTGCTGCTGGAGAAGTTGTAGAGCGGCGATCGCCAACGCTGAATTGTGTCGCTGGATCGCGCCTTGAAGGGGAAGCTGATAACGGAGGGAGGAGGGAGGACGGAGGAGGGAGGACGGAGGAGGGAGGAGGGAGGACGGAGGAGGGAGGACGGAGGAGGGAGGGGTGTACTCTGCCCAACCGTTGCCTGAATCTGTGGCAGGGTCGGGGTAAATGACGGGGCAGTTGACTTCGACGATGCGGCGATCGATGACCTGTTTTGCCTCTGGGGGAATCTGACCAATTACGGCGGGACAGCCGGACTTAAGGATGCCAGCTTTTTCTCTAGCGATGTCTGCAAGGGTTGGGCCGAGTCGTTGCCAATGTTCCAGACTGAGAGAAGTAATGATAGTGACAAGGGGACGATCGCAGACATTTGTCGCATCCAATCGACCGCCTAATCCCACTTCGACCACGGCAATCTCTACCTGCTGTTGAGCAAAGTAAAGCCACATCGCCGCCGTAATTACCTCAAATTGAGTTGGACAAAAAGCAGGATCAATTGCCGCCTCAACTTCTGACAAAACCTGCTGCAAATCTTCTGGAGAAATCGATCGGTTGTTAATACAAATTCGTTCACACCATCTAACTAAATGTGGCGATGTGTAGCGTCCCACTCGATAGCCCGCTTCGGTCAAAACCGATGACAAATAAGCACAAACGGAACCCTTGCCATTGCTGCCTGCGACATGAATAATTGGAACGCGATCGTGTGGATTGTTTAACGCAGACAAAAGCCGCTGACTCGCCTCCAATCCTAAGTGAATTCCAAACCGCTCAAACCGCTGCAAAGTTGCATCAATATCCACAAAAATATTACTCCTGGTTGTCACTCAATGCTCTCAGATCTTCCCTCAATAAATAGCCCCATGCTGGACTGTAAGGATGCACCCGCTGCACCCGCTGCCCTTGAGCGTAAATAGGTTTACCCTGATTTGCCCACTCAAAAATTGAGCCTTCCAGATTCATCACTTGAGTAAATCCTGCTTGCTGGAGTCGATCGACCACCCGCGCCGATCGATAGCCTATCGAACAGTACACCACGATCGAGGTTTCTAAAGACAGTTTCAAATCAGAAAAATCGTGGATATCTGGATTAATTCTCTGAGCATTATCCAAATGGCTAACATTGTATTCCGCTTCAGTTCTTGCATCCAGTAAATGAGGTTTGCGATCGCTCTCTAACCAATTTGCTAGTTCACCAACTGATAGGTGGCGCACCCTGGGAAACTGAGTCCGAATCAGCAGATTGAGCGCAGACCAACTGAGCCGATCAAAAGGATTCATTCACGACCACCTCGCGGAATCCTTACCGTAAAAGTTGTCCCCATTCCTTCCTGACTCTCTAAGGTCAATTCGCCATTTTGTAGTGCAACACATTTTTTAACCACAGCTAATCCTAATCCAGTTCCAGCGATCGTCGTGGCGTTTTGTCCCCGATAAAAAGGCTCATACAATCGAGAACGATCGCCTAAAGGAATTCCTAACCCTTCATCCTTAACCTGAAAAATGATCATTCCCAATTCACTCTTTAAGGTGAGTTTGATTCTGCCTCCCGTGGGTGAATATCTGATCGAGTTAGATATCAAATTTCCTAATGTAGAATAAAGCAGTTTTTCATCTAATTGAGCATGAGTGTAATAACAGTCACTTGTGAATTGAAACGAATAAATTGCTGGTGTTGCACATTCAAAATCTTCAATTAAGTTGAGACAAAAAGCTTCTAAGTCCAACAGTTCTAGACTACACTGCAACTTTCCAGCTTCTGCCCGCGTTAAGGTGAGAATATCTGTTAGTAATTGAGTCATTGATTTTGCAGAAGATTGAATTCGCTTTAAGTTTTTCTGTTTACGATCTTCCGTCCAATACTGCTGACTTTCAATGAGTAGTTCAACAGATCCCAAAATTACACTTAAAGGCGTTCTAAATTCATGCGAAACCATTGAGAAAAACTTTAACTTGAGTTCGCTTAACTCTTTTTGTTGAGATAGTTTTTGTTCAGAAGCTTCAGCTTGTTGACGTTTGACTAACTGTGAGTAAAATCCTAAAAACCCTAGGATCAAAATTGAAAATCCAGAAAGAGTCAGCCAGGTTTCGATTAATTTTCTTTCATAGATACTCACCTGAGACTGCTTGATCGACTTCTCTAGCTCTTGTTCTTCCTGAGTTCGCATTTCATTAATCACAGCTTGGATTTGCTCTCGCAAAACGACACTACGATCGGTCATCAAAGCTTGAGTGTCTAACGCGGACTGATCTCGCTGGTAGAGAGCGATCGAGTCCCTAAGAAGTACCAACCTCTGACTAAGTAACCTTTCTAATTTAACTAATTGCTGAGACTGCGTTGGATCAGCGGATACTAATATCCGAAGCTCAGTCAACTCCGGCTCAAACTGAACGATCGCAGTTTCATATCGCGCTAACTCTTTGCGATCGCCCGAATAAATGTAGCCTCGCCGCCCCGACTCAACCACTGTCATCGTCGCAAATACATCAACTAATTTTCTAATAATTTGATAAGTTTGTTGAGATTTTTTGTTATTCTCAATAAGCTGTGTCGCGTTTTGATAAGAAACTGTACTCCCCAAGCCCATCAACAGCGTCAATGCTAAAAACCCTACAATCAACCCTTTATCTTCGGGCGACTTTTTTAAGAAAAACATGGAACTCTTCTTTAAGAAACGTGAAGTGTAAGAATCAGATTTACAAAATTAAAAATGATAGCAATTCATCACCTTACTCTATTTACAATAGCCAGAAATTACCCCGAAAATCGCGTCCAAATCTTGCTCAACCATGCGAATTTTAGTCGTTGAAGATGATATTCAATTAGCCGACGTTCTCAATGAGGCACTGACCGATCGCCAGTATACGGTTGATGTTGTTCAAGATGGCGAAATGGCGTGGACGTGGGTCTCTGCCCTCCAATACGATCTGATTGTTTTGGATCTGACGTTACCCAAACTGGATGGGGTCAACTTTTGTAAAAGACTGCGCGATCGCAACTTTACTTTTCCAGTCTTGATGTTGACAGCCAGGGATACGATCGCAGACAAGATCATCGGTCTGGATGCGGGCGCTGACGACTATATGGTAAAACCCTTTGACCTGCAAGAACTGATGGCTAGAATCAGAGCTTTACTGCGTCGAGGCAGTAGCCTATCGTCCACAGGATTGGTTTGGGGCGGTCTACGAATGGACTCCAGCACCTACGAAGTTTCCTATGAGGGCAAGCCGCTTCAACTCACGCCCAAAGAATATTCGCTTTTAGAACTGCTCGTTTCCAATGGACGGCGCGTTTTGAGTCGGGCAGGCATCATCGATCGCCTCTGGTCACTCCAAGAGCCACCCACTGAGGAGACGGTCAAATCTCACATCAAAAGCCTCCGTCACAAGCTAAAAGCCGTCAATGCTCCCGAAGACTTTATCGAAACCGTTCACGGATTGGGATACAGGTTGATGAAGAGTGAGGAGTGAGGAGTGAGAGGTGAGGAGTGAGGAGAACTTGAAAGCTCAAACTTAGGATTCAAAACTCTTTTCATCCCTCCCCGCAAAGCAGATTACGAACAGATCATCGAAGTTCTCCCTCCTCTCTCAAACCCTCTCCCCGATTTCTCCCCGATTTCTCCCCCTTGTCTCCACGTCAAAGCAGTAACGTTTCAAGTTAGAGAAATTTGATCGGCTTTGCGATCGCTCTCAGATGTGAAACCTTGACTCGGTTGGGTCGCGCTCCCTAAGACCTTTTCGAGGTAAAGATTTCTATCTAACTGGCTTATCGCACCTGATCAAGAGGCTTCGGTTAGCTGGGAAAGGGGAAATCTTGGCTTGCGATCGGACACTCCGACAACAAGCCAGGAAATCAACCGAAGGCAATTATGTCTGTGGTTAGTTGTGGCAGACCTCTAATCACAGGCACCTTCTTATAGAGATTGTCACGAATGGCAGCTTTCAACTCAGCGCACTCTTGGCTGCTATTTCTGCAAAGTTGTTTATCTTCATGAAACTCCCCAGGTTCTCAATTTTTTTGTCCGTTGATTCATTCTCTTTTGTTAGATGAAAAAAGAACTCTACAACGGCTGGCTGATTGAATTTATCTCAGAACCAGCTGGTTATTCGTATCAATGTTGGCTTCCAGGCGATCGAGTGGCGGTGAGCGATCGTAACCTCTATATCACGCTAGAGAGTGTCCAGAATGCTGCACGAAAACGGGCAGATTTGGAGGCTGTCAAATGGGCGCTCAAACACTGCTACTCTACCTACATTCAGGGCAGTCTTAGCGCCGATGAATACTTAACCTTAGAAGGTCTAATCACAGGTGCCTTAACGCCCGTTTAACCTTCGACAAAATCCTTCGCTGCAATTCTCAACCCAGGCAAACCCTAAATCCCCCACAAGCGAGGAACTTCTCCCCAGAAATCTGGTTTGATGCCCCTAGAGTTGGAGGGCAGAAGCACCCAACAAGGCAGCGAAAAGACTTCATCAATATTTGTGTTCATTCAAAAAGTCTATTTGGTGCTGCAAGCTAGAAAAATCCTGAATGATGAGTAGCTAGGCGTAAAACTGAAGATGGTTTTCAAGCTGTGCAAGGGGTTCAGGCGAAGCCATCTTTAACTTGACCTGTCTACTTCAAAGTGACTTTCCACAATCAAACAATTCTCCTAGATCAGCGTCCTCAAAGCAAAAACCCCTTGACTGACGGGATCAAAGGGTTTTGAAAAAATATTCGAGTGCCGCGAAATCTCGATAACTTTGAAAAACTAGGCTTGACGTGAATAGTACTCAACGACCAGCAGTTCATTAATTTGAAGGGCAATCCATTCGCGCTCTACAACGCCATTGACCTTGCCTTGCATTTTGTTTTTGTCGAACTCTAAGTGGCTCGGCAGGTTTGCCAAACCGGGATACTGCAAGTTTTGTTGCACCAGTTTACGCGAAGCATCCCGATCTTTAACTCCGATCACTTCTCCTGAACGGCACTGATAGCTGGCAATGTCTACCACTTTGCCGTTGACAGTGACGTGTCCGTGGTTGACCAACTGACGAGCGCTCGGAATCGTAGGAGCCATACCCAAACGGAAAATGGTGTTGTCTAACCGCATCTCAAGCAGTTGGAGTAGCACCTGTCCCGTGGAGCCTGCTGCCCGACGAGCTTTTCTGACGTAGCGGAGCAGTTGACGTTCGGTAACGCCGTAATTAAAGCGGAGTTTTTGCTTTTCTTCTAAACGGACAGCATACTCAGAGCGCTTTTTGCGTTCTTGACCGTGTTGTCCGGGGGGATATGCTCGTCTGGGAGATTTGCGGGTTAGACCAGGTAAATCTCCTAAACGCCGCACAATTCTAAGGCGCGGGCCTCGATATCGCGACATGAATACTTCCTCTGTTGCTCGAATTTTTAAACGGCTTATTTAGTATAGTCGCCAAGCTGCTAACTTCAAAGAAGATGCAGTGGTTTTTTTGAGATGAAGGTTTTACTCATCGGGTTGGTACGGGGCTATCGAGTTTTTATCTCGCCGTTGTGGTTGCCGTCCTGTCGGTTTCAGCCAACTTGCTCACAGTACGCGATCGAAGCCCTCGATCGTCATGGGGCCCTCAAAGGCACTTGGCTGGCAACTCAACGTATCTGTCGCTGTCACCCCTTTAACCCTGGGGGATATGATCCGGTGCCAGAGAGAAAGTGAGGGATTGATAGAAATGGAGACGATCGGGCTATGGCTGGCAATAATCCAGGGACGTTTTTGGATGACCAGTTGTAGGGAAGCACTTTACTGGCGAAGCATTTTATTGAATTTGCACTAAATTTCGCTCAATAGGTTCGATCGATGCAGGGATCACATGTTCTGCATTCCAAAGCTGCATGATCCTTGTAAACAGACCTGAAAGCTTGCCAAAAGACGTTTAGAATAAGAATCAAATCCTTTACGTTCCGCTACAAAAACTGGCTGTTTACTTTGCACGATCGACACATTTGGTAAGTTAGACTATCAGAGGTAAAGCGCTACAGGTCTCTAAAGTTCAGTAGTTTCTCGCATTTACCCTGCCGAAACATAAGGCAGTATTGGTACGGCAGGTTACAGACTGTAACATCAGTTTTAGTCTATACTTCAAGCTGTCCCTGCTGAAGTTTGTACTCTCAAGGTTTTAGGCTTCCGGGAGTGCTGCCAGTCACGCTGTATTCAACTTCAGAATCACTAAAGTCTTTATTCATCTCCCTCATTCCCTTCACGCACTACAAGTTGAGGCTACGCAAGAATGAAATCTCAACAGACCAACCGAAGAATCGCCTTAGAAGGTTGGGTCAGGCTTTCTCCCGCAGTACACTCTACCGATGCTGCTACCGTCACCGACTCTTCTGCCCGGAAAAATATTGATTGGTTGCTTCCTTTGCGGAAACAGATCGATCGTGTTCAGGTTCGTGATGCAGGCTTGGCTCATCGCCTCTGCAAAGTGATCCCAGCTCAATGCCCATTTGAACGCGATGTCAAAGTTTTGGGCAAGATCCTGTTTCATATTCCGCCCATGTGCAAGCTCAACCCTCTCTATGATGAGGTGGTTGCTCTACGCTTTCGCGCATTGTGCTATTTAGCGGATGAGTGCGGTGAAGATATTAGCTGTTACTGCTAATTTTCAAAGGTTTAACCCTACCCACTGCACGAAAATAGCTTGAGCGACGATTTAACTGATTCTTAACTAGATGCTGTGATGCCAGTTTAGCGAGTCGGTCGTTCTAGCGCTCATAATTGCAACAAACCTTATCATTTTCCTCTGAGCTTTGCCTCAGACTTTTATAGAGATGCCTACTGTTAAGGGTCTCTATTTTTTTGAGTCCTTATTTGAGTCCTTATGAACGTGGACATTATTTGCAGCCAGCCTTTCCTGTTACAGCGTTTCTCGGTTTAAGTAAGGCTGTAACACTTCTGGTAGGCACACTGTCCCGTTAGGCTGCTGGTAATTTTCTAGAATGGCGGCCATCGTTCGACCGACGGCCAACCCCGATCCGTTGAGCGTATGAACGAACTGAGTGCCTTTTTGTCCGGCTTCTTTAAATCGAATGCTGCCGCGTCGAGCTTGAAAATCAAGGAAATTGGAGCAGCTTGAGATTTCGCGGTAGGTGCCAGCGGCAGGGAGCCACACTTCTAAGTCGTAGCATTTGGCGGCACCAAAGCCGAGATCTCCGGTACAGAGTTCGATCGTTCGATAAGGCAGCTTGAGGGCTTCTAAAATCGCTTCGGCATTTTGGACGAGGGCCTGATGTTCTTGCTCAGAAGTGCCAGGGTGAACGATTTTGACGAGTTCGACTTTGTTGAATTGGTGCAGACGAATCAGTCCACGGGTATCTCGGCCATAGCTGCCCGCTTCGCGGCGAAAACAGGGCGTGTAGGCACAGTGACGAATCGGTAACACTTCGGACGACAGCACTTCTTCGCGATAAAGGTTAGTCACCGGAACTTCGGCCGTGGGGATCAGCCAGAGATCGTCCTCGCTACACTTAAAGCTTTCTTCGGCAAATTTGGGTAGCTGACTGGTGGCGGTGAGCGATTGGCTATTGACTAAAAGGGGTGGCAAAACTTCGAGGTATCCAGCGGCGATCTGGCGATCGAGCATAAATTGAATCAGCGCTCTCTCTAAGGCGGCTCCGGCTCCCAGCAGGGTAATAAATCTGGCCTGGGCGACTTTGGTGGCTCGTTCGGTGTTGAGAATGCCTAGCTTTTCAGCGATTTCCCAGTGGGGCAGAATCTCTGTGTGCTGCGGTTTGTATTCATCGCCCCAGCGCCGGACTTCTATATTTTCGGTTTCATCTTTGCCGATCGGCGTACTGTCACTCGGTAGATTGGGCAGGGTTAGCAACAGCGCTTCGATTTGGGTTTTGAGGTCTTTTTCGGCTGGCTCTAACTCGCTCAATTGGGCTTTAATCTGGTTGCCTTCGTCGCGCAATGCCTGAATTTCTTCGCCCTTGGGATCGCTGCCCGATTTGATTTTCTGTCCGACGAGTTTGCCGATTTCGTTGCTGCGGGCCTGGAGGTGCGATCGCGTTTTCTCCAAGTCGCGCTGTTGGAGGTCAAGCTGCACGATCGGCTGAATGTCATAACTGCCGTTTCGATGGCTGAGTTTTTCTTGAACGAGTTCTGGATTTTCGCGAATTAGCTTCAGGTCAAGCACAAATCTTTTCCAATCAGGTTGAGTTATGAGTTTAGCCCAATCTGAAATTGAGCGATCGCCCATTCATCAGGATACATCGCACACGAGAGGATGGTGGAATCTGCTGTCAGAAGCGCTGCAATTTCACGGTTAGAGTACGCTGCTGGGAGGCGTGGGGTTTGAGTTGGGCGATCGTTCCGTTTTGACTAGCGACTTCTAGATCGAAGGGAATGGTTGTAGCAGGCTCCATCACCAGGACGTAGTGATCGCGCCATCCGCCATAACTTTGAAAGAGCCAAACGTAAGGGAAATCGGCCGTATCGAAGCTCATGAGAAAGGTTGACTGTTTGCTGCGAATGCCACACTCGCCGATCGCTAAATCTGAACAGTAGTAAAATTCTTGCAGCTTTGAGGATTTGGGTGGGATCTTCTGCACTTCGATTTCTCGTCCGTCAGCGGCAAAGGCTTTGGGAAAGCGAGTTTTCTGGTTTTGTCCGATGATTTTGCTGAATTCGATGAAGGCGGGTTCGATTAGGCAGTCGGGTAGCAGAATTTCGTCGTCGGCTTGAATGGCGATCGCGCAGTGTTGTTTAAACAGAAAGGGAATCGTTTGATCAGATTGATTTTGGAAGGTGTAGGCGATCGTCACTTCCGGTTGGGTTGCGTTGAGTTGAATAGTTTTCTCGACGCTGACGGGCACCGTTTGGCAGTCGTAAGTTAATTTGACGCTCAAAGGAGAAGCGTCGGCAACTCTCCAGCTTTGTGACCAAAATTCACCATGATCGACGAGTTGATAGCCGCGAAATTCACCTGCGGCATCGTTGGGAAAAATTTCGTCCCAGCCGCCTGTCCAATTGTCGTCAAATGAGGCACCAAGGGAGAGCGACCCCTTGCGGGTATCTCGAAGAGATTGCGTTTCTGAGTCGTCATACTCTAAAGGATGCCACAGCCACTCTTTGCCTGTTTTGAGATCCTGGAAGCGATCGAGACGACCTCCCAAATCAGGACGAATGTTCAGCTTAATTTCGGCATTTTCTAGCGTAATCATGGACTTTGAACCGGGTTTTTTTGCGTTGCTTGTAGCATTCGTTCAGTGAAGCGCAAGCGCATTTATTCTACGATTTGCACGTAAGCAAAATAAATCGTCCGTAGGGATTAAATTCTCTTAGCGAATGCCTTCAAACTGCCCCAAAAAGGTGGGCTTGGGATGCAATAAATGCACTTGTAAAGTTGCTTTCATCGTCGAGGCGATTTCGCGCAGGGCGTAGGGCACCATCACCTGATTTCCGTAGCTTTCCCAGTCTGGCGTTCCGAGTCCGATCGCATCGATTCCGAGTTGACGACAGGTGTAGACAGCGCGCGGCAGATGATAGTGCTGAGTCACCAAAACAGACTGCGTAACGCCAAAAATTGCTTTAGCACGATAACAGCTTTCATAGGTGCTAAACCCGGCATAGTCGAGCGTGATGTCTTTTTCTGGGATTCCTAATGTGATTGCGTATCGCTTCATCGCCGTAACTTCGTCATAATTCGTGGCGCTATTGTCTCCGGTCATCAACAGCTTGCGAACGCGGCCCTGACGGTAAAGATCAACTCCTCCCTGTACTCGATCCGCTAGCATTGGTGTAGGCGTTCCGTTTGTATAAATTCCAGCGCCGAATACGATCGCCACAGGTTTAACGGGTACATTCTTAGCAGCGTTGTAACGATCGCTTCTCGTCATAAAACTCACGTATTGCATTAATAGAAGCGGCAGTATGAGTGTTCCGATTGCCAAACTGAGTAAAAGAATGCGATTTTTCAGGATGGGTTTGAGCCGATTCATGGATTTTGGGACGATTTTCAACAAATTAGAGATTGCTACAGACTGACTGATCAGCTTTCCGCATTAAATCTTGAATGGTATACTCAGAGGACGTTTTATCGATTTACCTTTATCGTTTTATCCTTTATTTTTTTGTACAATGACGATCGCTGCATTAATCACGGGAGCAGGACAAGGCATCGGACTAGAATTTGTGCGTCAACTGCTGCAACGCGATCGGGCTGACCTTCTCTACGCGACTTATCGCAATCCGGAGTCAAACTTATTGGCGCTTCAAGATTCTCGCTTGCGCTGTCTGCCGATGGACATTACAGATGAATCTCAAATCGCCAGCGTGATCCAAAAAATTCAGACAGAAACGACCACACTTGAGTTAGTTGTTAACTGTGTAGGCGTGTTGCATACCGAGACGATGCAGCCAGAAAAGAGTTTGCGCCATATTAACTCAGAACAACTGCTGGACTATTTTCGGACAAACAGCATGGGTGCAGTCCTTTTGGCGAAACACATCCAACCGTTACTTAAGCATCAAAACCGATCCATCTTTGCCACGATCTCAGCAAAAGTTGGCAGTATTGGCGACAATCAACTGGGTGGCTGGTATGGCTATCGGGCCTCTAAAGCCGCGTTGAATATGTTGATGAAAAACACGGCGATCGAATACAAACGCACTTGTCCCAAAGCGATCGTCGTCACGCTACATCCTGGCACCACGGACACAAATCTGTCTCGCCCCTTTCAGCGCAACGTGCCGCCCGAAAAGCTGTTTAGCGTCGATCGTACCGTTCAGCAATTACTCACCGTTTTAGACAAACTACAAGCCCACGACAGCGGCGAATTCTTTTCTTGGAACGGCGATCGCTTGCCTTGGTGAAGCGCGTCTGGCTTAAAATAGCAGTAATTCTCAGTGAGCGCGATCGATGAACGATCATTTTTTGATGCCCTCCGAAAATTGGCTAGAGTGGGTAACGGTATTGGGCTATCTCAGCTTTGCGGGGTTTATTGCATGGCGTGTGTTGAGCAGCAAGTAGAGGCAGGTTGAGTAAGGAACCCCACGCCTAAAGGCGGAGGCTTTCAAGACTGTCCTGCTCTTTGAGCGGGATTGAAGCGAGAGCCTACCTTACCAGCCTAAGACTTTTGAGGTCTACGTTTCAACAGTCACGATACCGGGGAATGCGACGCTAGTTCCTCGCTCTATCGCTAGTCGTTAAACATCCCTACAAGGGTTAAGGACGTGCGACTAGCCTGACAAGCTCTTCAAACATTGGCGAAGCGAACATGACTTTTAGGAAACAACGCAACCATGTTGAAACCCAATCTCGTTCTCGTTCTAGACACCCACAAAACTCCGCTCACCCCTTGCAAGCCAACCATTGCTCGTAAGTTGTTGAATGCGGGTAAGGCTGCTGTGTTTAGACGGTTTCCTTTCACCATCATTCTCAAAGAGGAGGTCATAGCTACGCCAGAATCTATCACGCTCAAACTAGATCCCGGTTCTCAGACAACGGGCATTGCGTTGGTTCAGGGTTCTAGAGTGCTGTTTGGGGCTGAACTCACCCATCGGGGTCAAGCCATCAAAGCAAGCTTAGAATCGCGGCGTTCATTGCGTCGGGGTAGGCGTGCTAGACATACCCGCTACCGCCCTGCTCGGTTCCTTAACCGCCCCCGCCCCGAAGGTTGGTTAGCGCCTTCCTTACAGCACCGGGTTGAAACGACAATGACTTGGGTGAATAAATTTATTCGACTTGCCCCCATCGGTTCAATCGTTCAAGAGCTTGTCAGATTTGACTTGCAGCAACTTGAGAATCCCGAAATCTCAGGGATTGAGTATCAGCAGGGTGAACTCGCTGGCTACGAAGTTCGCGAATACCTCCTCAACAAGTGGGATAGAAAGTGTGCTTATTGCAGCGCTGAAAACATCCCGCTTCAAGTGGAGCATATCCAGCCCAAAGCAAAAGGCGGTAGCAACCGGATTTCTAATCTCTGTCTTGCCTGTGAGAAATGCAATCTCAAGAAAGGCACTCAAGATATCAAGGTTTTCTTAGCGAAGAAGCCCGACCTCCTAAAGCGTGTCTTAGCTCAAGCTAAACGTCCTCTTAAAGACGCAGCAGCCGTTAACTCGACCCGTTGGGCACTGTTCAGCCGACTGAAAGAAACGGGGCTACCTGTCAGCACAGGATCGGGTGGTTTGACCAAATTCAACCGGACTCGGTTAGACCTGCCTAAAACTCATTGGCTCGATGCTGCCTGTGTGGGTCAAGTTGACGGACTGGAAGTGTTGAGCGATAAACCGTTGCAGATTAAAGCCACGGGGCACGGTTCGCGCCAAATGTGTCGCACTGACAAGTTTGGATTTCCATCTCGTTATGTGCCCAGGTTCAAGTTTGTTCAAGGCTTTCAGACAGGCGACATCGTGAGAGCGATTGTCACGTCTGGGAAAAAGGTTGGCGAATATATCGGGCGCGTGGCGGTTCGTTCAAAAGGCTCGTTCAACATCTCTGATAGGTCGGGATTGGCGCAAGGCATTCATCACAAGTGTTGCCAATCTATTCACAAAAAGGACGGCTATAGTTATGCCTATTGAATTGGAAATCTCAGGAGTGTTGAACCCCGTCGATTTCCGCTCCTATCCCTCCCCATGTCTGAAGCTAGGGGTTTCCCGGAGGTTCCGATGAATTTGAATCGATCGTTTGTGTCACTCGATTTTGAAACGGCCGATTATGGGCGAGATAGTGCCTGTGCGATCGGTCTGGTGCGGGTTGAGAATCATCGGATTGTACGATCGGTTCATGCGCTGATTCGTCCACCGCGTCGTGCGTTCAAGTTTACCGACATTCACGGGATTACCTGGGACGATGTAGCCGAGGAGCCGACCTTTGGCGAAGTTTGGGAAACATTGCAACCCATGCTGGAGAATGTTGACTTTATCGCGGCTCACAATGCTTCTTTTGACCAGGGAGTGCTGTATGCCTGCTGCGATGCTCATGGTATGGTGCGTCCCTCTCAAAACTTTGTTTGCACTGTACAACTAGCCCGTAAAACCTGGAGAATCTACCCTACCAAGTTGCCCAATGTTTGTGACTACTTAGGAATCGATCTAGTGCACCATCACGCCTTATCAGATGCAGAAGCCTGCGCTCGAATCGTGATAGCAGCTAGTCGTTAATAAAGCTCAGTCGATCTCAAAGTAATGTTGTTTTGTAGATTATTGGATCTCGATTGTTTAAAGTGTCGTCGATCGCAGGTCTCTCACGCTTGTTAGCTTTAATTCCGGTTCCATCCCTTATCCCTCATCCCTCTCTTACCGAAGTACTCGTCGCAGGCAACCGAAAGGCAAACAGCGCCCCGTGAGGAGACCGATTTTCTGCCCAAATTGTCCCGCCGTGCGCTTCGATGATTTGCCGAGTTAAATAGAGTCCCAGTCCAGATCCTTTGGCTTGTCGATCGCTGTGTCCCTGATAAAATCGCTCAAACAGATGAGGCAGTTCTTCGGGGGTAATGCCGGGCCCCGTGTCGAGAATTTTGACAATTTGGTGTGAGGAATAGGATTCTAGACTGACTTCGACTTTGCCGCCCCTGGGTGAGTGATTGATACTGTTAGCCAGCAGGTTCGTAAAAACGCGCTGAAGCTGCAAGCGATCGCCCATCACCCACAACGCCCGACGAAAATCAGAATCGCCATGACAGGTACTCAGATAAACGCGCCGAGTCGCCGCCAAATCTCGCAGCGTCACGATCGCATCTTCTGCGCTGTCTGTGAGGTTGAGTGGCTCCAGGTCAAGCTGCAATCCTTCGGCATCGTTGCGATAAACATCAAGCATCATCTCAACCATTTGCAGTGTTGTTTGATGACTGCGCGCCATCATGTCAAAAATCTTTTGCTGCGTTGAGCTAACAATCCCAAACTCGTGCCGCTGAAAGGCTTTGATGGTCTCGATCGCGCCCAATAGCGGCGTTTTTAGATCGTGGGTCAGCGTCGAAACAAAATCTTCTCTCAGTCGAGACAGTTGCTCTTGGGCTTGAAGTTGGCTTTGCTGTTGAGCGATCGCATCTTGATAATCTCGATTTCGGATTTCTAACAATCCCGTTACCACCAGTGCGATCACAGTAATGATGCGATTGGCAATCGTAGAAGACTCAACTAATTGACCTGACGGAAACCACAAATTAGAAAAAGTCAGTATCGCTGAAACAACCATTACTTGAAAAATTTCTGATCGTCTCAGCTTAGAACTTGCGAGTAAAATTGCACCGATGTAGAGATAGCCAAACACATAGCTAGGCAGCGTAAGATACTCCAACATCAACACAATCGCGCAAAAAATTACAATCAGCCAACGAGTAGAATCAGCCCGATCGAGACTAGAAAACACAGAACGACGTAACATATTCACTGGTCTGTACGATCTAATTTTCTGTACTCGACCCCTCCGTCTTGAGCGTACCGCAAGCGCGATCGAATGGTTTCGAGCGGACAGTATGATCACAGTAAAATCCCAGCTTCCCAGAGAGAGCGGGGATCTTAGTTTTGGAGCGAAATTAACACCAATCAGGCTAATTAGTTTTCGTCAAACCAAACCGATTTAAGAAGTCATTGACCCACTGTTTTGTTTGCTCAACTCTGACACTTTCAGGTGACTGTGACCATGCCTTGTGTAATGCTCATCATTGTCAATCTGAACGCGATCGTATTAGGTCGTATTAGGTGTCCTTCAAGTCTTAGCACTTGAACTGCCTCAAACGGTTTGGAACGGGTTCCCCCGGTTTCGCACTTTCCCGGAACATGGCTATCCGACCGAGCAGATTGTGCACCTGACACTTCAGCATCAACAGCCAATGATTTTTTCGAGAAGTAGAGTGCGTCTACTTCTGCCTCAATTGATTGCCTATAAAACTGGGTGATCTACATCACTGAATATGCTTGTTAAACGGGCGTTGCTGATTGGAGGGATGAATCTGTGAGAAGTGTCCATCTTTTCGCCCCCTAAATTCCCCAAAAATGGAGGACTTTGAACCTGGGGTTCCCGCCGCTTTGGGGCACACCCCCTGATTCAGCAACGCCGTTAAACGTTAGTTTGATGAAGCTTTAAAGTTCTCCAGAATCAGCAGCTTGGGGGGCAGAAGCTTGACAACAAAGCGAAAAAGTTTCATCGAATTCATCTTAATTAAAATTGGTCGATGCACAAAAAGTAGAACACAAAATAATGGGACGATCGCTCCCAGAGATTTCTCAACCCCTGACCTCGATCGCCCCATCACTTTTATGAGTCCAGATATAAATCCAGAACGCTAAAATCTAGCTGGTTTACTGAACATGAGATCCCGAAACCCAGCCGCCTGAGACCCGATACCAACCGCCAGAAGTGCCAAACGTTGAGACTCTCGCCCCACCGCCAAGACCGCCGACGATCGCATAATTGGTGCCCGGCCCGCTGCGAACATTCACCCCGATCGCAGGAATGACGGTAACGACACCAGTCGATGGGCTGCTCCCCCCACTGCCGCCACCAATGCCACCTGTATACGCGCTCGAAATCCAGCCACCATTGACTCTGAGCCAGCCATTAGAAGACCCGAAGGTACTGACTCGCGCGCCGTTGCCTAAGCCGCCGACGATCGCATAGTTGGTGCCCGGCCCGCTGCGAACATTTACGCCGCTGCCTGCTGTGATGGTGACCGTTCCCGTCTGAGAGCCACCGCCAGTGCCGCCGCCTGATGATGATACGCCTAGCGCCGATGCTGTGGCAGAGCCAACAATGCCATCCGCGACTAGACCCCGATCGCGCTGAAACGCCCGGATGACAGATTCGGTTTGGACACCAAAAACGCCATCTACACCCAAGCTATAGCCTCGATTTCTCAAAGCAGATTGCACCTGAGTCACGGCTGCACCCGTATTGCCGCGCACGATGAGCGCCATTGCTTGATGAGTCGTTGCCACAATTGACACCGCAATCATCAAACTCGCCACGCCGACCCAAGTGGAGTTGGGCAACGTTAGGCCCAGTTCTTTGAGCGATCGCACCGCTGGCTCTGGACTGGGGTCTTCATAATCAACTGCTACATGAAGGTATGCAAAGTTTTCCATAATGGTCTCCCTGATTCAATCAGCACAAAATTGAAGTGGTTTGTAACGATCGACTTGCCTTAGCAGATTTCCCTTTTGCCTTCAAGAGGAGAAATCTCTATTCCGCAAGCGGCGATCACGGAATGTCAGAATTTCTACTAACACGGGGACTGTATGCGTAGAAAAAGGTTGGTTTTTAGAAGGGGTCAGTAATTTTGCTGAATCTTCAGCATTTGTATCATCCTCCTTTTTTCATTGAGGGTAAAGTAAAATTACCAAATCAGCGAAAAAAGTTAAGAATTGACTTACAAAGGGCACCGCCAGACGTTCAGATTGCAGTCGATCGCGAATTGACGTTGCTTGGTGAATCGTCGAATCTCGCTTGTTGTGAAGCAGGTTTGATCTTAGGCTGAGGTCTTGAAGCTCCTCACTAACCTCCCTTAAAAAAACGTCAGTTCGATGAACGCTTCGCTTTTAGATCCAGGAACGCCCCCTAAATCCCCCACGAGTGAGGGACTTTGAACCAGAATTCCTCTCTTAAAGTCCCCCAAAATTGGGGGGTTGGGGGGCAGAAGCCGTGAACAACGAAGCGAAAAAACTCTCATCGAATTCACGTTAAAAAGAGAAAATCAGCAGAGTGCAAATTGCTGTGACCATGTGGATTGTCTCATCCTCATTTCTCTCACCTCTCTAAGCGTAGTGACTAACTAAAAATGTTTACTTGCGATCGACGGAATCTGTAATCAGGCGGGACAGCTACTTTTTAGTTAGATTATCCGTCAAATCAGACGGTTTCTCTCAGGTGTTCTTCAGCGATCGCGGCTTCACTAAACACAGCCGAGTACAGCCACCCCGCCAGCACCGCTCCTAAAATAGGCGCAACCCAGAATAACCACACTTGTCCCAGCAGTTCTCCGCCTGCAAACAGAGCAGGGCCAAAGCTTCGAGCCGGATTGACCGAGGTATTGGTGACCGGAATGCTAATCAAGTGAATCAGTGTCAAAGCAAGCCCGATCGTAATTGGAGCAATCCCTTGAGGGGCGCGGCGATCGGTGGCTCCCAAAATAATCATCAAGAAAAAGAACGTCAGCACCACTTCGATGACCAGACAAGCAAAGAGGGAATAGCCTCCGGGTGAGTGTGCGTCAAATCCGTTGGTTGCTAGGGGGTTTGAGCCACCTAACGAAAATCCAGGCTTACCGCTGGCAATTAGATAAATCAGACCCGAAGCTGCGATCGCGCCCAAAACCTGAGCCACAATATAGCCCAACAGATCGGGGCCTCCTCGAAATCGCTTGGCGGCATACAGTCCAAAGGAGACCGCCGGGTTGAGATGACAGCCAGAAATATGTCCGATCGCGGATGCCATCGTTAGCACGGTCAAACCAAAAGCCAACGACACGCCGACCAGCCCGATCCCCAATGGAAACGACGTGTTCTCTCCAATTTTTGCTGCGTCTGCGGTGTAAGCGGCGGCCAAAACTGCACTGCCACAGCCTCCCAAAACTAGCCAAAAGGTGCCAATAAATTCTGCTACACAGCGGGTTATCAAAGGCATTTCAACAGACTCCGTGACGTTAGAATATGTGCTGCAAACGATTAGTATCAGATGGGTCTGATCGTAAATTTTGCAACATGATCCCTGATGTTAGAACTCTGTTATCCACTAATCTAGTTTTATAAAGAAAAATTAATGAATCAAGCGTTTATGACTCAAACTTTTCGATTAATAAGCTCATGAATTGATTTCAAAATTAGAGTTAGAGAGGAATCTTTCAGGCTGGTCTACCTAGCTCACGGTTTGCCCATTTTTGAGTAAGGTCGTGAGATTGAGCTGATGCCCAGATGCAGGAATATCTCAGCCACGCTCAGAGCAAACAGGTGGAGTTAGAGCGTATTGACTATGACTACGCGGATGGCAAAACACTGCTGATTGCTGAGGGCTATGAACACCAACACGATTGTTCGATGCCAGTCGATGCAACCGAATCGGCAAAAAACCATGACGCGACCTCGAAAGTTTGACGACTGCAACTGAGCAAGTGATGGCGAAGCATCGGGTGGCATCTTTGTTCCAGTTGAACTATCCAGTACAATTGACCCAGATTACCCAACGGAAATATGGTGATAGACCTGCACGGGTGGTCGAACACCGCCGCTTTCAAGTGGGCTTTTCCTTAGACCTTGCAGCAGTAGAGCAACAAATGCAGCAGCTGGGCTGGCGGGTCTATGCGACCAATCATCCTCAAGCTCAGTTATCGCTGTCTCAGGCAGTCATTGTCTATCGACAGGAGTATGGAGTGGTTAAATCTTCAACTAGGCGATCGGGTGCCAGAGAAGTCCCAGTTAAAGCATTGCCCAGGATCATACCCAACATTGGAATGATGTATTGCGGATTGTACCAAGGCTCAACTCGAATAATTCCAGTCACTGTTATAGAACCCATTTGGTATCTTTTAATGTGTTTCAAAGCTAATATTTTTCTGGATTTTATGTTCCTTATAGTTCCAGAACAATGATTTTCCTTCTAAATTCAGGCTCTGCTTGAAACGGCTCTCCTACACGCCTTGTATATCAACAAGAGATCTCAAACGGGTTCTATAGAATGCGGTACACTCAGGTAAAAACTTTTTATTGACAGAGATTCTCACTAGGCTTATGCTACAGCAATATTGGCTCTGAAGTTGCTGTCGATTGTCATGACGATTACGATCTCAGGTGAGGATTTTTTTGATCTACTGAATGCAGAAAAGCCTAAATTCGTTGATCCGTCTGATCCGAGCGATCAAACTCAACAGTACTCCAATCAACTTGGTCAGGGTTGTGTGAGATCGATTGAGTTGCGGGAAGGGTTAGCGATCGAGATTAATCAGATTCGGTGGTTTGATCAAGTCGCGATTTATGGCTGCGAAGAACCCGCTTACCTGAGACATCATTTTCATCTATTGGGTCAGCATCAGGATCAGCAAACCACTGTGGGCGATCGCGAATATGCACTCTACGGACGTGGGCTATATCCGAAGCAAACAATGCTCGCACCAGCGCAATCAGCATTAGAGGTGCAGGTCTACCTTGAGCCAACCGCGCTGCGATCGCTCGTCGGGGATCAGGATGGAGAATTGCCGATCGCGATTCAGAATTGGATACGTCCAGAAGATCAGGTGCAGTATGCGCGATCGGGGGTGCTTTCGCCAGCGATGCAAACGGTGTTGTGGCAAATTGTGCGATGTCCCTATCAAAGCACGACCAAGCGATTGTTTATAGAAGGCAAAACGCTGGAACTGATGAGCCTGGCAATCGAGCAAGAACAGGCAATCTATTGCGATCGCGTTGGGACGATTCCGGTGCAAAAGCTATCGCCCGGAACCATCGAGCGAGTTCACCACGCGAGAAATCTGCTGCTGCAAAATCTGCATGAGCCGCCATCGATCGCTACTCTCGCCAAGCAGGTGAAGCTGAATGAGTGTACGTTGAAGCGGGGATTTCGCGCCTGTTTTGGCACAACGCCGTTTGATTATCTGCGCGAGTATCGATTGGAGCAAGCGCGGCAACTGTTGGAGTATGGCGAAATGAAAGTTGAGGAAATTGCCGCACGGGTGGGGTTTTCCAGTCGCAGCCATTTTGCGATCGCGTTCAAAAAGAAATTTGGTCAAAATCCTAAAGACTATCAGCAGCGCAAGTTTTTCTGAAAACCGTTCAAACAAAATTCCAGCAATCGTTCGTTTTGCTTTCTTTACAAGTTGTAGTTCGGTAGTCTTACTGACATTGATTCTTAAGTGGTGTGAGTGAGATGACGAGGAAAGCTTCTATTCTGGGATTGCAACTGAGTGCGATCGGTGTTTTGGCGGTTTTGGCAGCGCCTTGGACTGTTGCACAAGCGACAGAAGAGAACTCTGTGTCTCAGTTGAGCCAAGTTCCTCGTCCGGCTACGACGGTGAAAGAATGGATGGCACAGGTGGAAGCGGCAACGGTTCGGGTGACGGGCGTTCGGGTGGAACCTGCGGCGGGAACGATTCGGGTGATTTTGGATACTAGCGCGGGAATCAGTGCGGTTCCGACTCGGCGGAGTGAGGGGAATACATTGATCACAGAGTTAGAAGGGGCAGTGTTGGCGTTGCCGGAGGGAAATCGAGTTGCGATCGACAAACCGGGAGAGGGAATTAGTGCGATCGAGGTGATTCAAGCAACACCGACAGCGGTACAAGTGAGAATTACCGGAGAAACAGCGGTTCCAGTGGTGGAAGTTGTGCCGAGTGCGGCGGGGCTAGTGCTAAGTGCAGAAGCAGATGAGGATGTAGCGGAAGAAGAAATTACAGTCACAGGGGAAGGGCAACAAGGCTATCGAGTGCCGAATGCGAGTACAGCAACTCGGACAGATACACCGATTCGGGACATTCCTCAATCGATTCAGGTTGTGCCGCAGGAGGTGTTGCGCGATCGCAATGTGAGAACAGTGACGGAAGCAGTAGAAACTGTTAGTGGCGTAAGTGAAAATTTCTACTTCTATACTCCACTTGCGGGCAGTAGAGTGATCCGAGGCTTCAGCCAGTTTGGAAATTTCCGCAATGGATTTCGTGAAGGTCCTTTTGCTAGTAGTTTAGCTGTGCCTGATGCGATCGAGCAAGTAGAAGTACTCAAAGGACCTGCTTCAGTTTTGTTTGGTGATGTAGAACCGGGTGGGATCATTAATATTGTTACTAAGCAGCCGCTGAGCGAACCTTATCGGAAACTGGCATTTGAAGCAGGAAATTCTGGATTGTACAAACCTAGCATTGATTTATCAGGTCCATTAACAGCAGACAGGAATGTGCTTTATCGCCTCATTGCTGCTTATGAAAATGCGGGTAGCTATCAGGATTTTGCCAATTCGGAGACTACAATCATTGCACCTTCAATCACGTTAAAATTAGGAGATCGAACAACTCTCAACCTCTATTACGAGTTCAGCCGCTTCTTTGGTGATCCTCCTACTTATGATGTGCCCCTCCTCAGCGATGGTAGCTTGCCTCCTCGAAGTTTTTTACCTAACTACCCCTCTTTGCTGCTAGTCGATCTTGAGAGTCAGAAGTTTGGCTATTCTCTAAATCATAAATTTGATGACAATTGGCAAATTCGTAATAATCTTGCTATTACTTTGATAGACAATATGCGACAGGAACCTTTTATTGCGAGTGTCGTGGATGATCGCTTTTTAACAGGTTTCCAGTTCTTTGGTGATGAAACTACAGAGAGCAACTACTTTGGACAAATCGACTTAGTTGGGAAATTTAAGACTGGATCGATTGCTCATCAGCTCGTAATTGGTTTTGATTTCAACCGTTTCAACACAAGGTCTGAAAGCTTAACCAACACAAGCCCGAACTTGCCCGATTTAGATATTTTTAATCCAATCTATGATGTTACAAGACCTGATCTCCCAGCAGATTCTCTATCTGTTTTCGAGCAGCGTACTCAAGCTTATGGAATTTATTTACAGGATCAGATTGCTTTCAGCGATACCCTGAAGCTACTCATAGGAGGTCGTTACGACTGGATCTCCAATGAGTCCGGCTCTGGTGATAATAATCCAGAGCAGAACGATGGAGCATTCAGTCCTCGCATCGGCACTGTATATCAGCCCAGCAAAAATGTTTCACTCTATGCCAGCTACAGCCGATCATTCGCTCCAACCACAGGGCGAAATGTAGACGATACACCCTTTGAACCAACGAAAGGAACTCAATATGAGATTGGTGTCAAAGCTAATTTTTTAGATGGCAGACTCTCAACTACGCTATCCGCATACAATCTGACTCGATCGAATGTGACTACCCCCGCATCCGATCCTGCTCTAGCTGTTCGCGGCTTTCAGGTTCAGGTTGGGGAACAACGCAGCCGTGGCATTGAGTTAGATGTTGCAGGTGAGCTTTTACCAGGTTGGAAAATTATTGGTTCCTATGCACTCACTGATGCGACAGTCACAGTTGATAACTCTATTCCAGTTGGAAATCGCCTGAAGAATGTCCCACAAAACCAAGCAAGCCTCTGGACAACCTATGAGATTCAGAAGGGGAATTTGAAGGGATTTGGATTTGGATTGGGACTATTCTACGTCGGTGAGCGACAGGTAGATTTAGCTAATTCGGCTACAATAGGCTCTTATCTGAGGACTGATGCAGCACTTTATTACCGTCGCGGTGGCTTTAATGCCGCGATCAATGTCCGTAATCTTTTTGACCTCGATTATGTCAGTTCAGCTAACTTCGCACCACTGTA
The DNA here is from genome assembly GCF_052939495.1 of Phormidesmis sp. 146-12. NCBI lineage: Bacteria > Bacillati > Cyanobacteriota > Cyanophyceae > Leptolyngbyales > Leptolyngbyaceae > Phormidesmis > Phormidesmis sp. 146-12. The sequence goes on from NZ_JBJPHS010000002.1 coordinate 153,404, forward strand.
TGTCAAGAGGGGGAACCCGCTCACCATTGTTGGTTCCATCAGTTGGGAATTCTAGCTTGCGTTTTCGGCAATTTCTGCCCAGGCAGGAAATCATAGCACAGTCAACCTTGTGAGCAAGTAGCGAAATAGCTATGAAGAGAACCCCAATAGTTTCCAAGGTAACAAAGCTCTTTCTTCTAATGATTTTGTCATTCTTCCTCATTACGGCTTGCAGCAGTTCAGGAGTTCAAAGAAGCAACATTTCCGTAGAATGGACGAAAACAAAATCTGAATGTCGAGTTGTGCAACACTACCTCGGCGAGATCTGCATTCCTGCTAACCCTCAGCGCATCGTCACGTTAGATCCATCTGCTATTCTTGATCCCTTGATAGCAATTGGATTTAAAGACAATATTGTGGGTATGTTTTGCTATGGTTATGGCATTAATGGGTGTATTGCTCCTGGTTTGTCGCCTGATGAGTTAGAAGGCATTAAAGATGTTGGCATTGGCTATCAACCTTCCTTAGAAAAGATCATGATGCTCAAGCCAGATTTAATTCTTGGACTTTACGAATACACACAAGATTACAAATTGTTGTCAGAAATTGCTCCCACCCTGCTTTTCAAATATGACGATATAAAGCTTTCCTTCAAGAATCACTTCAAAAAAATCGCTCAACTCCTTGACCGTAAGAAAATTGCGGAAGAAATTCTTATTCAATATCAAAGTCGAGTTGCAGAAGTACAGAAACAATTAGGCGATCGCCTGAAAGATAAGCAGATTTCTGTACTCATTTACACCGGAGGGCAATTCACAACATCAGCAAGCTACGCGATTTATTTTCAATTTCTAAAAGATATTGGTGTAAAAATTAAACCTATATTTCAAACTCAAGAAAATTACTTTCCACTTAGCATCGAAACAATAGATGATTATGATGCTGATATCTTATTTATTGCAAATCAAGACCGGAAACCAGCATCTTTCTTTCTCAATCATCCTCTAATCTCTTCGCTCAAAGCGGTGAAAAATGGACGAATACATATCATAGAGAGTCGAGAAGTATGGGATGTATTCGGTCCAATAGGAATAAACAGACTATTAGATAGGCTTTCTCAGTATTTGTTAGAAGATGTATGATGTCTATGTATTCTCAGTTATTGTTCTTTTAACTTCAAGGTGCGATCGCGCTTTGATGGTTGATCCCTTGATGGTTTGTGCGATCTCATCCCAGAGGTTTTGTGAAGTGCGATCGCGCTCTGATTGTCGATCGCTCAATGACTTCGTGCGATCGCTCTATCATTTCTCAAGATATCGATCGCTCAGTGACTCAGTGCGATCACGCTCAATTGTCGATCGCTCGATGGTTTTGCGATCGCGTTTGATTGTCGATCGCTTGATGGTTTATGCGATCGCTCTATTATTTCTCAGGATGACGATCGCTGGATGGTTTGTGAGATCGCGTTTGATTGTCGATCGCTTGATGGTTTGTGCGATCGCTTGATGATTTCTCAAGATGTCGATCGCGCTTCCAACCAAGCCTCTAAATCTGCCAACGTGGTGAAATCGAGTAAGGATTCGCTGAGGTCTTCTAGGACAGGTAAAGGTAGGGATGAAAGGCGCGATCGCATCTCCTCAGAAAGTTCTTGCCCTAGTCGTCGGGTTAATTGCCGAGTGATAAGCGCGATCGCTTCCTCTTCTTTTGCCTCCCGAATTGCTCGTGGCTCCTGAGTTAAATCGAGTCCCAACATCGCTTTTACCTCTGACCGACTTAGGTTTGCAAACTTGTACACCATGATGGATGTCACTATGTCTATTATGTCGCGTCTTTGAGCTACGGTGAAATCTTCCTGCTCCGTTCGTACGATTAGCTCTCTCGCGACTTCTGGAGCTTCATCTTCTTCCACAATGGTAAGTACGATTGCGCCCACTGTCACTGGAAGGGAGCGCACGTCCCCTAGTTCATTCAAATACACCCGATGGACTTGCTCTCCATTCAGTAACGAGCGATGCGGGTACACCTTACTCTGCTCTACTGCACGAGATGGATAAATAATCACCGCTTGCCAATCTGAGAAGCGAGAACTGTTTCTGTAAAAGTACAGCGCAGATTCACTAAACAATCGCTCGTACAATTCATCGTCTTTCTGCATTTGCAATTCGCAGAAATAGATCGTCCCCGGTTCATCGGTTTCAGGTGGCAGAAACACCCCATCAATCTCAAGCTTTGGTTCCTTCACCGCTACTGAGTCAAACCGATAGTTTGCCGCATTGCTCGGTCTGCTGCCAATCAAATCAAACAGCAGTTCAGGAGATTGTTGAAATAGTTTGTAAAAGAGCGGATCACGACGCATTACATCAGGTGAAAGACAATACGATCAAGTGTACTTAAGTCGCGCTCAATTGTCGGTACCTTCGGTAAGCTTCGCTAGCGCTTGATGGTTTGTGCGGTCAGCTTTGCTGTGCCGAAGGCAACGCACTTCAGACCCTTTTCAAGATGCAACCGCGCCTAATTGTCTCACGATCGCACCCTAGAAGTCTTATGAAGTGCGGTTACGCCCAAAGCCCAACGCTGCGCTAGACGTGCTTCAAACGAACAGTTAGGGACAGCAAATGCTCATCTAGACAGTGGCGTTAGCCGTTCAGCCAGCTACACCTTAACAATCGCCTCACGGCTCACCCCCAAGCGGACTGCTTCGCGATCCAACGCATCCAGCATCCACTGCGGAAACGCGATCGTCACAGACTGTGATTTATGTCCCGGACGGTGTGCGTTTGCCAAGTCCAAAAACTCGGTCATATCCTCACCCTGATCGAATCGTTGATCAAATACTTCCGCCTTCATAAAGCTTTTCCTCCAAGATGCGTGAGCGTCGAACTGAGATGATTCGGACGATTTCCCCCCGATAGGTGATCACTGCTGACCATCACACTTCAGACCTTTTGCGAGGTGTGAACGCTCTATCATTTCTCAAACGGTCGGTACCTTCGGTAAGCTTCGCTAGCGCTCAATGACTTAGTGCGACCCTTGCGGTATCTGCAAAGCAGCGCGCGCTCAATTGTCGGTACCTTCGGTAAGCTTCGCTAGCGCTTGATGGTTTTTGCGGTCAGCTTTGCTGTGCCGAAGGCAACGCAGTTCAGGTAATCGACCAAAAATCACAGTGGAATGTAGACAATGCGATCGTAAAATTCAGCGATCGCATCAACTTCAGCAATCAAAATCAAATCATCCAGAATTTCCCCCAAAGATGCCTTGGGTCTGAGCGCGAAAATCCCAGGAATATGCTGCCCACGATCGAGGTGTTCAACCCAGTGAGTTGGCATCGATCGACGATTGTTCGTGATCAGAATAAAGTCATGCTGTTCACACCATTCGAGGATTACTGGATCGAGTGTTCCTTTCGGTGGAGTTCCAGGATCGCCAACCGCCCAAACCGTCATATCTGGTTTACGTCGCAACAACTGCATTTGATAGCTCGGTGGCGGGTTTTCATCGATCAAATATCTAACCATGCGCGGTCAAACTGCGTTCCGCCTTAATCTGTTTCAGACGAACCACGATCGCCAATGGATTCTCGTCCTGTTCCCGCTCCACTTGAGTACAATAGTCCAACCAATCTGCCAAATACTGAGTCACCTGAGCTTGGTTATGCAGATAGTAGAGAATCGTTGCGTAAATCTGTTCAAGCGTGATCTGAGGATAAATTTGAGCAATCTCTTCAGCCGTGCGCTGTTGATGAATATAAGCATAGAGAATCGTTTCGATGCCCATGCGCGTCCCTTTCAGACGAATATCATCCGCACAAACGAAGTCAAAGTAATGTTCTAGTTCCACTGTAAAATCCTGCTTGCCGTCTTCTAAATTTTGGCACAGAATTGCTCTACCGCTAATCTTGCTCTGATGGTCGGTACCTTCGGTGAGCTTTGCGCTTCGCTTGATGGTTTGTGCGGTTCCTGCGGAGTTGCGTTTTGCGCTAATCGCTCTATTATTTCTCAAGATGTCGGTACCTTCGGTAAGCTTCGCTAGCGCTCAATGACTCAGTGCGACCCTTGCGGTATCTGCAAAGCAGCGCGCGCTCAATTGTCGGTACCTTCGGTAAGCTTCGCTAGCGCTTGATGGTTTGTGCGGTTCCTGCGGAGTTGCGCTTTGCGCTAATCGCTCGATCATTCCTCAAAGCGATCGCTCCCATCCTCATGGTACACAGATGATCTTCAGCCCTGCCATTTGACGAATAGACTTCCTGCACGAATCATAGATGCCCTCCGACTAAAGTCGGGGCTACAAGAGCAAAGTGTGCCTTCGCACACTAAAGAGGCGATTTTAACCGTTAGTCCACGGAGGTGGACTTTGTTCTGATAGCAGCGTTGCCGAAGGCTCTTGCGAAGCTAACATCAATCGCCAGGTATTCATGCAGGAAGTCTAATATACTGATCAGACGAAAGAACCATAGGAATCTCCAAGCGTTGAGCCATGCTAGCAATGAACAATCTGTATCGCTCCAAAGCTTATCATCATACTGACAAAGGCTTCCCATACTGCCTGACCTGCCCCTGCGATGCCACCCTTCCACAAGCTTCGTCGGTTCCTACGGAGTTGCGCTTTGCGCTAATCGCGCTTCACCAAAAAAGTCCGTCTAGCATTCAAAAAAAGTTCCGCTAACCGTCAAAATAGGCTTTTACGATGTGCCGTGACTCGGTAGGCTAGCAGAGGAATACTTTTATCATCGCCCTATGCCGACTTCTAAGCCACCCAAGTCTACAACTCCCTTAGTTCGATTGTTAAATTATGGCAGACGATATCGATCGCAGATTTGGATGGCAGCAAGTTGCTCGATCGTCAACACACTGATGGATCTCGCTCCTCCTGCGCTGATGGGAGCCGCGATCGATGTCCTCATCCAACAGCAAAACTCATTCTTATCTCGATTCGGAATGGCTAACGTTGTTCACCAGTTCTTTCTACTTGCTTTCCTTACGGTAGCAATTTGGGGACTCGAATCACTCTCGAACTATGGCTACGATCTACTCTGGCGCAATCTCGCCCAAGATATTCAGCATGACTTACGATTAGATACTTACACTCATTTACAAGAACTCGAAGCGGCATATTTTGAGGAACAAACAACAGGCGGCTTGATTGCAATTCTCAGCGATGACATCAATCAGCTAGAGCATTTTCTCAATACGATCGCAAACAATATTATTCAGATTATCAGTGCAGTGATTATTCTGATGATTGGCGCATTCTTAGTTTTGCCGATTGAGATTGCGATCGCTTCAATGCTACCCATGCCGTTCATCTTAATCGGTTCGTTGCGCTATCAGAAATTACTAGAACCTCGCTATGATCGCGTTCGTGAGCAAGTTGGAGATCTCAATGCCAGGTTAGAGAACAACATTAGCGGCATTATCACAATTAAAAGCTTTACGGCAGAACGATATGAGCGCGATCGCTTAAAAGCCGAAAGTAATGCTTATCGTCGCAGTAACTCGAAGGCGATTCGATTGTCTGCGGGCTTTATTCCGCTCATTCGCATCTTAGTCTTGATTGGATTTACAACACTGTTAGTATTAGGTGGAATTGCAGCATTTTCGGGAAGATTGTCGATCGCAAGTTACAGCGTTGCTCTAATCTTGATTCAGCAATTGCTCTGGTCACTGGTTGATTTAGGTGAAATCTTCGATTCCTATCAACGGGCGATGGCATCAACCAGACGAATTATGGATCTGCTCGATACGCCTGTGCAGATTCAGACCGGAGAGATTTCGCTCTCGACTGTGCAAGGTGAAGTCAACTTTGAGCAAGTAAAATTTGCGTACCCAAATCGAAATTCAGTGCTAACTAACCTATCACTGCATATTCCTGCTGGGAAAACCACCGCGATCGTCGGCTCTACCGGATCAGGAAAAAGCACCCTAGTTAAACTACTAATGCGACTGTATGAAGTCGATTCTGGCAGGATTACGATCGACCATCTCAACATTCGCGATCTCAACCTCTACGATTTACGACGCAACATTGGGCTAGTCAGTCAAGATGTGTTTCTATTTCATGGCACAGTTGCCGAAAACATTACTTACGGAACCTTTGACGCGACTGAACAGGACATCATTGCAGCGGCAAAAGTCGCAGAAGCACATGAGTTTATTGAACGGTTGCCAGAAGGCTATCAAACCATTGTGGGTGAGCGCGGACAGAAACTATCGGGAGGGCAACGGCAAAGAATCGCGATCGCTAGAGCCGTGATCAAAAATCCACCAATTCTGATTCTCGATGAAGCGACTTCTGCGGTAGATAACGAAACTGAAGCGGCAATTCAGCGATCGCTCTCTCGGATTACGCAAAACCGGACGACGATCGCGATCGCACATCGACTTTCAACGATTCGTCATGCAGACTGCATTTATGTGATGGAGCATGGGCAATTTGTCGAATCTGGAACCCATGAACAGTTACGCTCGCTCAACGGGGTTTATGCGAAGCTCTGGTCGGTGCAGTCTGGCGATCGGGTGTTTATCGAACAACACGGCAAGGAACCGAAACAAATCATCCTGGATCTGGATGTGAGCGATGATCCGGTGCAGGGGACACAGGAGCAAGCGTTCTTCAAGGGAGATGGAAAATCGCATTAAAGGGCATCAACTTGACCATTGAAAATTATTATCAATAAGTCTAGGATTTAGGCAATAGAGGGTGTTGATGCTGATGGAATCTGGCGTTGCTGAATTGCAGTATGAAAGGCTAAATTCGCCCTCACCCTAACCCTCTCTCAAGGGGCGAGGGAACCAGAGTTCTGGCTCTCTTCTCCCTGGGGATGAGGGCAATTCATACCTACATTCAGCAACGCCTGGAATCTCTCTTCAACAGGTGATCCCCGGAGGTTTAAATTGCAACTAACAATCACGGTGCAAGATTTGCTGGATATGTTTGAGGAGATTCAGTCTCAGACGGGCATTGGCTTTCAAGTAAATGGGTGTGAAACCTCTTTGCACTTACCCAGTGAATTTGGTAAAAGTTTAATCCGAAATTGGCATCTGCGCGATGGGCTGGAACTGTATGTCCAAACCCATGACCTGACCGAAGAAATCATGATCGCATCGCATAATCACTATGCCATGTTTGGCTTGTGCTATGGCATCGCTGGTACAGTCAATATGGTGGCAAATCAATCGCGATCGGAAGTCGCCATTCGCCCCGGATCTTGCTTGTCTGTAAACATGACGGACGCTCAAACCGTTGGGCAACTACCCGCTAATCAATCAATTTGCCTGGTAGAACTGGCGATCGCGCCCCATCTACTCCAAGATTTTCTAAAAGATGAACTGGACACTTTCCCAGCTAGTTTGAGACACTGCTTTCAAACCTCTGACCATTTTTACTGGCAACAGGGAGCCACAACCTCAGCAATGAGGACTACATTGCACCAGATCTTACAATGTCCTTACCAGGGGGCAACCCAGCGATTGTATCTAGAAAGTAAGGCGCTAGAGTTGATCACCTTTCAACTGCACCAACTCAAGGAAACACACACCCCATCCAGTCAGCGGGGCTTAAAATCAGACGAAGTAGAGCGGATTTATCAAGCGCGAGACATCTTGATCCAACGGTTGCACAATCCGCCTACCCTGATAGCCTTGGCGCGACAGGTCGGGCTAAATGACTGCAAACTCAAACAAGGATTTCATCAAGTATTTGGAACTACTGCCTTTGGATGTTTGCACCAGCACCGGATGGAACAGGCGCGCCAACTGCTGGAAACTCAGCCGATTCAGGTGGCGATCGCTGCTCATACTGTCGGCTACAGCAGCTTAAGTTCCTTTCACCGGGCATACAAAAAATATTTTGGCGTAAATCCTGGTGAGCATCGGTATGAGAATCGTTCTTAAAAACTCCGTTTGGGACATCCGAAAATTCCGTTTGGGACAAATCGTCCTGGGTTGACCGCTCTACAATCACTCTCAGATAACTCATGCAAATGAGAATTAGTTGCGACAGGTCGTCGGACTTTTTGAATTGAGGAGTGTATTGTGTCGCGAATTTCTCAACCCGATTTGAATCACCTGATGGGGTTCTCACTCATCCTGGCGATGGTCATGCCCATTCCAGACGTGGCGAATGCGGTTTCGATCGGCGATTCCACAGAACAGGCAACCAACAGCGTTGAGCGCTTAAAGGATGTGCAGCGTCCGGCTACAACGGTTGAGGAATGGCTGTCTCAATCTCCGACGTTGACAACCATTACGAATATTCGCCTCAAGCCAGCCGAGGATGAACTAGAGATTGTGCTAGAAACTGCCGATGGCAAGCTGTTGCAGGGTGAGGTTAAGCAGGAACGAGATCGCCTGATTGTCACCATTGCCAACGCCCAACTACAATCTGCCTTTCAGCAAGACAATCCAGCTACTGGGATTATCAACCTGACCGCCAGTAATGCAACAGCAACCACGGTTCAAGTCGTGATCACAGGTGCGCCAGGAGTGCCCCTGGAAGCCGATATTGTGCCTGGTACGACGGGCTTGACGGTGAGTGTCTTGACCGAAACTGAAGAAGAAATCACCGTCACGGCTGAAAAGCGAGAAGACAGTCCGCAAAATGTACCCATCAGCCTGACTGTCATTCCTAGACGAGAGCTAGAAGATGCTCAGATTGATTCGCTGCAAAGCATTGCCAACAACACTCCCAACTTCACTTTTTTGCGTGGTTCGACAGGAGCTTCCCACTTCAACTACTACAGCATTCGGGGACTCAGTAACTTCAACTTTTTGGCTTCTCAAGACAACGTGGCGTTTTACGTCGATGACGTGCCCTATGATTACGGCGGTTTTTTGGATGGGGTTCTGTTTGATTTAGAGCGAGTGGAAGTGCTGCGGGGGCCGCAAAGTACACTCTATGGCAGAAGCTCACAGGCGGGAGTGGTCAACATCATTTCGCGTCCGCCCAGTAATCAGCCAGAAATCCGCACGGCTGCCAGCTATGGCAACAATAATTTTCGCAATCTGCAACTATCGTTGAGTGATGCAGTACTGCCAGACAAACTATTTTTCCGACTGGCAGGCATTTACAAAGCGCGGGATGGCATTGTAGAAAACACGTTTTTGAATCGAGAGGTCGGCGAAAAAAATGGGTTAGCTGGACGCGCTGAGATCCTCTGGACACCTGCTAAAGAGTGGAACATCTCCTTTAATACCACCATCAACTCTGACGATGACGGTAGCCCCCTATTTGCCCCACGAGATACTCCCAACCCCTTTAAAGTTGCTCAAGATTTTGATGGCTTCTATCGCCTGGACAACAATACTCAAGCCTTGAAAGCTGCTTATGAGGGTACGGGGTTTCGAGCAGTTTCGGTGACGACGCGGCGATCGACCCAACAGGCTTTTGCCACCGAAGCGGACTATACCGAAGTGAATCTGTTTAACGGAATCGGGGCATTTGATTCTACGGTATGGACTCAGGAACTTCGATTTCAGTCTCCTAATACAGCCGATCGTCTGCGCTGGGTGGTGGGTGGCTATTTTGAGTCTCGCGAGTTTAATACCCTTCAAGACGGCATTACTCTAAGCAATTTGGGAGCCGCCGCGTTTGGGGCACCCTTCGCAGGCACGAACAATGTTTCTGCCGAACAGCAGCGCTATACCTATGCCGCGTTTGGACAATTGGACTACAAGCCAATCGAACCATTAACGCTGTTTGCAGGTTTGCGCTATGAGTCTTCTCAGGTAGAGATGGCGCGGCGACGAATTTTCACTGTTCCAGGGTTGGGAGATGTGCCTCTAAGTCCCACGATTAGTGGCTTAGAAGAAAGCAGTAATGCCCTCATTCCCCGGTTTGGAGCGCAGTATCGGTTTAGTCCAAACGTCATGGCTTATGGCACGATCGCCAAAGGCTATCGCCCCAGTGGGTTTAACTATCGGTCTGATACCGAAGCCACTCGCCGATTTCAGGAGGAAAGCTCCTGGAACTACGAATTGGGCGTGAAAACCTCCTGGCTAAATAACCGCTTAACAGCCAATCTAGCAGTTTTTCAAATTGATGCCAGTAACTATCAAGTTGCTTTGCCTGATGTAACAGGATTTTTCAACAATATTGCCAATGCTGACATCAAAAGTACAGGATTTGAACTAGAACTACGAGCAGAAGTAACAAAGGGACTCAGCCTGAGTGCTGGATTGGGCTACACCAACGCCACATTCAAAAACTACACCAACCCCTTTACAGGGCAAAGCTTCAACAATAATCGCGTCCCCGTTTCGCCCAGTCTCACTTATAACCTGGCGATGCAATATCGCAGCACAGGGGGCATTTTTGGTCGCTTAGAACTGGTGGGATTAGGCAACACCTTTTTTGATGATGCCAACCAAATCGAACAAAAACCCTATGCTCTGGTAAATGCTCGTCTGGGCTATGAATGGAAAACTGGAGGAATTTATGTGTTTGCTAATAACTTATTGGATACCCGCTACATTACTCAAGGCTTTGTGTTTCCGCCCCCCAATGTGATTGCTGCGTTTGGTGAACCCGTGACTTATGGAGTGCAGATTCGAGCAAATTTTTAAGGAGTCCTGTGATGACAAATCAATTGGAACCAACCCAACAACTAACTGGCGTTGCTGAAACTCTAATGATCACCCTGTATGCACGAGTGGTAGAAACGCAGCGATCGGATAGTTTACTCCAAGATCCAAAAGCCGTTGAAATTGCTCAAAAAACAGATTACGACTTCAGTAAATACCAGAAGGGATGGGCTTCTCAGTTGGGAGTCGTGATTCGAGTCAGAGAGTACGATCGCATTGTCACAAGCTTTTTAGAAGCTCATCCTGGTGCAGTCGTGATTAACTTAGGATGTGGATTATGTACCCGGTTTACGAGAATTGGTCACAGGGAAGTTCATTGGTATGAAGTCGATTTTCCTGAAGTCATTGAACTCCGACGCAAGTTCTTTGAAGAAACCGATCGCTACCAGTTTATTGCAAAATCTATTCTCGACTTTACCTGGATTGATCAGATTCAAAGAGCGCCAAATCAACCGCTGATCGTGTTGATGGAAGGGGTTTCTCCCTACTTGAGTGAAGCTGAAAATCGCAGCATTATTTTGCAGTTGCGCGATCGCCTTGCTCCTGTCGAAATTGTTCTTGATGTACTCGATCGTAAGGCAGCAAAAAATTCCAAGAAGCATGATACTGTCTCCAAAACCAATGCCGAGTTCAAATCAGGCTTTGATGCTGGGCAAGAATTAGAAACTTGGGGAGACGGCATCCGCCTCAAAGATGAAATCTATTCGCTCACCCAGTTTGCGGATTATCCCGATCGCTTGCCTATTTGGGCAAGATACATCCGATTTTTGCTTGTCCCTGTGTTCAAAAAATCTGCTCGTATTTTGCGTCTACAACTTACCAAGTAACCACTATTTTTAGTCACTATTTTCACAATGAAAATTCTCATTTCTGGTGGTGGCATTGCTGGACTCACACTCGCCTACTGGCTACAGCAGTCTGGCTTTCAGCCCATTGTGATTGATAAAGCAACAGAATTTAAGCGCGTGGGCTATCCGCTAGGAACCTATGGAGCGAGTGTGCAAATTCTCGAAAAAATGGGACTGTTGGAAACATTGGTTCAGAAGAGTATTCCCTTGACTGAATCAGCTTTTGTAGATAGCACCGGACGCATCATTCGCAAGCTAAACATGAGTCAGGTTTTTACTGTAGAGCAGCGTAACCTGGCACTAAATCGCGCCGACCTGCATTTAGCTATTTACGAAGTGGTCAAAGATCAGGTTGAAATCCGCATGGGTCACATGATTCAGACCGTCGAACAACAGAGCGATCGCGTCACCGTCGCATTTAACAATGGCAGTTCTGAGTCTTTTGACTTACTCATCGGTGCTGATGGAGTACATTCTCAGACGCGCCAACAGGTATTTGGTGATGGCTTTGAGAAGTTTTTTAACGTCGCTTACATGACTTTTTTTAGCCAATATACTCCCCCAGATTTGGGCGATTGTAACTATAACATTACGCTGCCTCGCCGCTACGCTGGCATTGGTAAATATGGCTCATCCGGTGTTGGGGCATTTCTACTTTACCAATCGCCGCCCGGTCGCAAAATTCCACCTCAAGAACGAGTGCCCCATCTACTTCAAGAATTTAGCGATGCTGATTGGTTGATTCAAGACGTGATTTGCAGTGTTCAAGATCTAACCACTATTTTTTATGATGACATGCTGCAAATTGTTATGCCCCAGTGGTCAAAGGGGCGAGTTTGCCTGATTGGAGACGCTGCCCATACCCTAACACTGATGTCTGGACGCGGCGCAGGCACGGCAATTTTGGGTGCCTATCTCTTAGCAAAAGCACTCACTCAGCAAGATTACTCTCATGCATTTGCGACCTACGAAAATCACCTGAGAAAAACAGTGAATGACTTGCAAAAAGATGCTTTTAAGCTAACTCAAATGATGCTACCAGAAACCCAATGGTCGATCGCGCTAACCAACCTCTACATGAAATACATTCCAGAATCCTGGCTGCTAAATCGATTCACAAAGTCTGCTGCACTCATTGAGGCATTGTAAACGCTATGTCTAAATCATCCATCCCTAAATTGAGCCTACTAGCGAGTTTATATGTTTCGCAGTACATTCCGATCGCTTTCTTCTATCAAGCACTCCCCACTTTCCTCCGGCAGCAAGGTGCTTCTTTAGAAGTCATTGGCATGATTGGCTTCCTCGCTATACCCTGGATGCTGAAGTTCCTCTGGGCCCCTTACATCGATCGCATTCGCTTTCGTTGGGGACACTATCGGATCTGGATTATCCTGTTTCAAAGCTTGTTAATCTTCAATCTTGTTCTGTGTGCATTTCTAGATCTAAAAGCTCAACTACCACTCATGCTGGTCTGTATGTTTTTAGTCTGCTTTTTTGCTGCCAGTCAAGATATTGCCACGGATGCTCTCGCGATCGGGCTGCTAAATCCAAATGAACGGGGCATCGGCAACGGCATTCAATCCGGCGGCAATTTTCTGGGGTCGATCATCGGTGGAGGCATTCTTCTCATTCTGCTCGATCGCCTTGGTTGGACAGTTAGCTTACTGCTACTAGCAAGTTTTATGGGACTGTCGCTTTTTCCCGTCATTTTTCACACAGAAACAATCCTCCCTCCCCCGACCCAAAAACCTGGTTTACTGACGCTACTGCAATTTTTCCGCCGTCCGGGGCACTGGCAATGGTTATTGATGTTATCGCTGTATATGGCAGGGGGCAGTATGGCGAGTGCTATGATTCGTCCCTTGATGGTCGATCGCGGATTCTCACTCACCGACATTGGTTGGATCTTAGGCGTTGTTAGCTTTAGTGCAGGGCTAGTCGGCTCATTGCTCGCTGGATGGCTCATCAGTCATTGGGGACGCAAACGATCGCTGATCCTGTTTGGTCTTCTGTCGGCAGTTGCGATCGCAACGTACTTACCCATTGCCTTCGGATCATCCAGCCTGACTTTAATGTATGGCTCCAATATTCTAGTTGCGATCGCGGCTGGCATGGCATACACCGCAACGCTGACAGTGATGATGGATTACAGCCGCCCAGAAACTGCCGGAACCGACTACACCTTGCAGGTTTCCACAATCTACTTCACTGGCATTTTAGCAATGGTATTGGGCGGATTTGTCGCAAAAGCATTTGGCTATGCGGTCATGTTTGCGATCGGGATTATCTTAACGTTGTCCAGTGTTGCCCTGATCGCGAAAGGCTTTTCTAGCCGAGAGGCTGCCCCTCTAACGGCACCTGAATCGATTGCTCATCTGTGATCTGTTAAACCCCAATTACGCCAAATGACTGATCAACTCTACCCAAAGCCACCCCTAAACATCTGGGAAGTCATGGCTCCAGTGCAAGGCAGAATCATGGTGGCGATCGCGCTTTCTGTGATCAGCACTATTGCAGCGATTGTGTCTTTGTTGGCAGTTCCACCCATTGCGTCTGAGTTGCTCAAGCCTGCTCCTGATGGTGACCAAATCTGGATGTGGGTAGCAGTTTCCGCGATCGCAGTGGCCATTTCTTTTACCACTAAAGTATTTGCCTCCAGTACTTCCCATTTAGCAGCATTCAAGTTAGAAGTAATCGTGCGAACCGCCATCACTGAACATCTGGCAACAGTACCGCTCGGATATGTGATCACAACGGGTTCTGGTGCGATTAAAAAGATTGTTCAGGATGATGTTAAATCGCTCCATGCCTTTGTTGCTGACAGTACTCCTCTCCTGGGACGAGCATATACTACACCTGTGATCTCGCTGATTGCGATGTTAATTGCCGATTGGCGGTTGGGATTGGTGACAGTGGCTGTGTTGCCGATCGGACTGATTTTTATTCGGTTAGCATTGCAAGATTATGCTGAAAAACGAGGGGAATACGATCGCGCTAATGAGCAGATCAACAGTGTTGTGATTGAGTTTGTTCAAGGGATGCAGGTCGTTCGCACCTTTGATGATGGGAGTAGCTCCTTTGCTCGATTTCAGCGATCGCTCGATTCTTTTACGCAATCGATTCGAGACTGGAACAAAACCACGGGCACATCTGGACGCTTGGGCACACTCCTGTTTGAACCCTTACCCACGCTGATTATTATTTCAATCGTAGGAGCCTGGCTCATGATCCAGGGATCACTAAAATTTCCGCAACTGTTGGTGTTTTTGCTACTATCGCCTAGATTGTGTGGAGCCTTCAAACCGATTTTTACCCTGTCCTATTTCATCAATCAGGCAAATGCGGGAGCAAAACGGATTGGGACAATCTTGGCAGAGCCGCCGCTACCGCAGCCAGAACAATCCAAACAACCCACAGAGGCTTCCATACAGTTCCACGCAGTCACTTTCTCTTATGGAAACCGTCTAGCCCTGCAAGATGTCAGCATTGAGATGCCCGCAGGGAGCGTTACCGCTTTGGTTGGTTCCTCTGGTGCAGGTAAAACTACGATCGCCCGATTGATTCCGCGCTTTTGGGATGTGGAGGATGGCGCGATTGCTATTGGGGGTGTGGATGTGCGAGAAATGACCTCTGACACTCTGATGTCCTGGGTTTCTTTTGTATTTCAAGACACCTTTTTGCTGTATGACACGATTCGCAACAACATTAAATTAGGCAAAATCAATGCTACCGATGCCGAAGTAGAAGCTGCTGCTCGTGCCGCACAAGCCCATGAATTTATTCTGGCGTTACCACAGGGATACGACACGATCGCCGGAGAGCGCGGCTCCTATCTATCTGGGGGGCAACGACAGCGAATCACGATCGCTCGTGCCATTCTGCAAGATAATCCCATTGTGGTATTAGACGAAGCAACCGCCTTCGCTGATCCTGAAAATGAGGCATTGATTCAAGCGGCGATCGCTTCTCTAACAACGGACAGAACCTTAGTCATTGTTGCTCATCGGCTACCTACTATCATGAGCGCAGATCAAATTGTTGTATTAGATCAAGGGCAAGTCGTGGAGCAAGGTAACCATGATGAATTGGTGAATGCAAATGGCGTGTATGCCAAACTTTGGGAGCGGCACGAAGAAGCCCAACAGTGGAAACTCCAGTTGAAAGTAAGAGAAAGCACTACTCTTGAGGCACTTTAGGTGCGGGCATTGCTGAATCAGGGGATGAATTGCCCCAAAGCGGCGAGAAACCCAAGGTTCAAAGTCCCCCAACTTTGGGGGATTTAGGGGGCGAAAAGATCGACACTTCCCACAGATTCATCCCTCCAATCAGCAACAGGTGTAGGTGCGTTCTATCTAAGTTAATCTCTCAAAATAGCAGAAGTTTTATGCTAAAAACCTATCGTCGGATGTTGGATGTTGCAGGCTCCTATCAACCTCAGTTAAAAACGGCATTGTTGCTATCGGTGATTGCTTCTATTCTGCAAGGCATTATTTTTGCATTGTTTTTCCCACTGCTATCGGCTTTGCTGACACAACCGATCGATACACAACCGATTGGGATACTGCTGGCAATCATGGCAATACTTGTTCTGATCGAGGGCTTCATTCGCTGGCAAGAACTTGATTTTGGCTGGAACACCTCCAACGATGTTGCTCACGAAACCCGATTACGACTGGGAGAACAACTGCGACGAATGCCACTAGAAGAACTCAACCGTCGGCGATCGGGTGACCTCAATGTTGTTCTGAGCGGCAATGTTAGCGAGATTGTTTTGTGGATTGGTAGCCTATGTACATTGGTGATTCAAACGCTGATTGTTCCATTGACGATCGGGCTGGTAACGCTGTTCATTGATTGGCGATTAGCCGTGGCGTTATTCGTTGCCTTTCCGTTTGCAATTCCGCTCTATCGCTATTTCCGCACGCTGACGGCTAAAGTGTTTCGTGAGGTGGCAATGGCTGATGCAGAGGTTGCCTCTCGCGTGGTGGAATATGCTCAAGGATTGCCTGTACTAAGAGCAACCCAACAAACGGGGCAACAGTCGCAGCGATTGCAAGCAGCATTGATCACTCAGCGATCGGTTCAGTCCACCGCACAACGTTTGTTTAACTTGCCGTCTATCGCGCTCTCCACCCTGGTCGAAGCGGGAATCTTACTCGTGCTGGCTTTAGGAACACTGTTTATTTTACAAGGAAGTTTGTCTGTCCCCGCTCTGTTTGCGCTGATTGTGATTGCTCTGCGATTTAGCGAACCTTTGGCACAACTGACTGGGTTAACTAGCATCTTTGACCTGATGGAAAGTGGGCTAGAACGCATTGAAGCGGTGATGAATATTCCTCCTCTCCCTGTGCAATCTACATCAATTCAACCGACTCGATTTGAGATTACGTTTGAGCAAGTCTACTTTCACTATGCTGATCAGAGCGACTGGACGCTGCAAAATCTCTCCTTTCAGTTGCCAGAGCGATCGCTGACGGCTTTAGTCGGATCATCAGGGAGTGGCAAATCAACGATCGCGCGTCTGATCAGTCGCTATGCCGATGTCCAGCAGGGCAGCATCAAAATCGGTGGTATCGATGTGCGTCAGGTTAACCCCGATGAATTGATGCGATCGATTTCCGTTGTATTTCAAGATGTGTATCTGTTTGATGACACCATTTTGAATAACATCCGCATGGCAAAGCCAAATGCCACCGATGCCGAAGTGGAAACGGCTGCCCGTGCTGCTAATTGCCACGAGTTTATTACACGCTTGCCCAACGGCTATGAAACTTGCGTCGGCGAAATTGGCGGCGCATTATCGGGCGGTGAACGGCAGCGAATCTCGATTGCCCGTGCCATTCTCAAAGACGCGCCGATCGTACTGCTAGATGAGCCAACTTCAGCCTTGGATACCGAAAGCGAAGTGGCAGTCCAACGGGCGATCGATCAACTAGTAGCAAACAAAACCGTGATTGTGATTGCTCATCGCCTCTCTACTGTCGTAGGTGCTGATCAAATTCTAGTGTTAGAGAATGGGCAGATTGTAGAGCGAGGAACTCACACAGAACTAATGTCCAACGGCGATCGCTATGCCTTGCTCTGGCAAACTCAACAACAGTCTCGTCAATGGCATATCGCTGCGTAAGATGATTTCGCCTCAAACTACATTTCTTACAGAGCAGCAAACCCACGACTTTTACCATATCGCACCGTTCTAAATTCAATTTGATTGGTGTTCGGACTGTAGAGCGTGTAGGTTGCCTGTCCGGGAATGCGTCCGACATTGCCCACACCAATCACCTGCCGAGGTTTAACCAGGGTGGCTTGCGATGAGGTTGCCTGATCTAAGGTTGTGACGCTGGAGGTTACACTACCCTGCTGAATTTCGTATTGGAACGTTAATCCCGATCGCCCACAGAACAGTATGTTCGCATCCATTCGCATCAGGCGATCGAGCATTTGAATGGGCGATGTATCCGGTGTTAATTCATCACTGACACTAACGCTGCTGCCATGAATCAGTAAGCAATCGAGTTCAAAGAAACCAAAGTCAAGCGGTTGCTTCGCAGTTGCGCTTTGCGCTAAACGCACCCATTCAACCATTTCTCGTGGAATCGCGTCCCACAAAGTTTTCACCATTTCTATTCCATATTGCTCAATCAGTTCAGTCGGTTCTCCCGTTCGTCCCAAACAGTGTAAGATGAACAACTGTTCTTCCCACCAACCCTGACAAACCTGGGGTACAGGTTCATAGTCGCGAGGCGATCTGACTCGTTCAATCACTTTTTCAGTTTCGGGTGTCGGTGCAATCACATCACCCAAGATATAGAGTTCTTCGACTGGCGATCGCTGCCGTTTGATGTCTGCCAGTACTGCTTCATAAGCAGCTAAATTACCTTCGATTCCGCTCAAGATTACCCAGTAAGTCATTATTGCTGCACTACAAACTTTGTAATTTTGGATCACTGCAACTAGGCTGCAAACGCTACCCAGCCTGCAAAAATAAAAGCAGTATAGAAGCGGGTTATGTTGACGAAACCCGCTTGAGCCAATAATTCCAGGGTTCGTTCTTCTGGAATGCATTGGATGTGTTGCCACACTCCGTCAGCAAGTTCGCTGAGCCGCTGTGATTCCATCCCTACCATTTGCGCTCGTTTCTGCCATCCGTCAACCAATCGCTTAAACACCTCTGCTTGCTTATCTCCATGCAAATCTACTAACACAAATGGACTACCTGGTTGAAGACGAGCCGCGATCGCCTTGAGGTAATCCAGTTTTGTGCCATCGTCCGGGAGAAAATGCATCACAAGTAGGCTAGTAGCAGCGTTGAAGAGGTGTATTGGAAGTTCTTGCACAACTCCATGATAAAGTCTGACGCGGTTCTCAATTTCTAAGGAGTCAACCTTTGACTGAGCCACTGTCAGCATTTTCTCAGAGGGATCAACCCCTGTGAATTGCCAGGTTAGACGAGTTTGACTCAAAGAACTAATCTCATTACCACCGCCTGCCCCAACCACAAGAATATGAGCATCATCGGTCAAATAAAGCTGGAATAAAGCCGCCAGCATTGCGAGCATGGCATCATATCCCGGAATACTTTGCCGTACTGCGATGTCGTAGTCAGCCGTTGGCAAATTGGGATTCTGATCAAAATCAAATGGGTTTTCACTCATGGCTACCGCTCACACACATGAGTTGGATCATCGGCGCGTTCAGCGTACTCTAGCCCTTTAGACAACTTGCCGCGCTTTTCTGCCAACACTGATGGATAACTACATTCACAGGAATTCAACCCTTCCACAATGTCTTCATCCCAACATCCCTGACAAGTGGGAATATCGAGCGCGCGAATCATTTCTACTACGGCATTTGGATGGGGGCCATACCCCACGAGATCACCGAGACAGTAGACCTTATCGGCATTGTGATCGTCAATGTCAGACAGTACCGCATTCAAGGCTTCATAGTTGCCATGAATGCAAGACATTACCGCAATCTTCATCTGCTTCCTCTCCTGGTTCTAATGAGTCTTTAATTTGTTTTTGGTAGTCAGCGATCGCCTGATCATTCAAGCAACAGTCTTTAATAGTTTGAGCGATTGAGTCCTGATCCAGCGCTTCACCAACGACCTCAATGCCTCTCAATCTATCGGGTCTACCATTTAGCCAGCGCGGTAGATTGAGTTCCAAGTAGGTTGGTTCAGCAAGTCCAGTCACAAAGTCGAAATGGAGCGACCTCCCATCAGCAACATCAAAAACGCCTTTGGCGCGTTGAACAGTTCCATACGCCCCATGCATCAGTTCATACCAAAAAGTATTGAGACTCGCGAGGTCAAGCACCTGTCCCGACAGAACAGAACGCCAGAGATGAGGCTGTGATAACGCCGCACCCGTCTCAACACCCGTTACCACAAGGTCTGCCCAGTCGTGCCATTCTGTGTGTCGAGTTCCCGGCGGCAACACCGCCACTCGTCGGCAGTCTGCCATCGAGTCAGGCAGAATTAGGGAGGTTAGATCAATGTGAAACCCCAATTCAACGTAGACAGCAGAGCCTACAAGCGGATGGGCTAAAAAATCAGTCAACTGCTCGACGGGTAGCACGGTGAGTCCAGGAATCTCTGCTGCCAGATAGGTTGGGTCAATGGGAGTGTTTCCCGATCCCAGATTTAGATAGACGGCTGTCTCAGCAGCAGAATTGATCTGTTGCCGTATCCAGGTCGTTTTTCCCGCGCCGGGTAAACCAGACACCAATGTGATGTTAAGTGATGGCATCAGAAGTTCTAACAGTCTTGCAGTTCAGGGGTTTGGTTGAGAATCTGATTCCGAATAGACGTGAAGTTGTGGTAAGCATCAGAATCTAAACGATCGCGCCGAAAGACCGCCAGGTTGTGACAATTCTGGAATGCCAGCTTCACGTCAAAGTGCCGCTCTACTGCCCCCCGAATCGCATCACCCCCCACCATGCGAAGCAATTGTCCTCGCGCCTGTTCGCTAGGTGGAGCGACTGCATAGTTTGCCCACTCTTCGCCATCCTGGTGGAGGCTATGGGACAGCTTCTCGACAATATTCCAGGCATAGGGCAAGGATTGCTGGATGGTTTCGACAAAGGCTGACTCATCCACCTCGCCTGCTGCTGCTTGTTGAACCAGGGCTTCACTAACGTTTAGAGACATTTTTTCTCCTCATGATCCATTAACTGCAAAACATCGTCCTATGATACAACTAAAATAATAATCATTCTCACAACCTAGTAATTGATTCATGCCTGATGCCGTGTTTGCTCTGCCAGACTCCATTGACCTGGCGATCGTCGGGGCGGGGCCCCATGCCCTGACACTGGTAACCCACCTCTTGCAAAAGAAAAAATCGATGCGAGGACGGTTTCTCGTCTTCGACCCCAGCGGCACCTGGATGAGTCGTTGGAATCATCAGTTTGCGGCGTTGGAAATTCCTCATCTCAGGTCGCCAGCCGTCCACCAACCCGACCCCAATTCCCACGCCCTTCGCACCTTTGCCGAGTCTCGCCCCAATGAACTGTTTCCACCCTACGACCTGCCGGGAACTCGATTGTTTCAGGACTTTTGCCAGGATGTGATCCGTCGCTGGCAGTTAGAGAATTGCGTGTGTGCGGCTCAAGTTGTGCGGGTTAAACCGTTGAGTAATCGCCGTTGCTCCCGATTTTGTTTAGAGTTATTGGATGGGCGAACGCTGATTGCTCGCCGAGTCGTCATTGCCAATGGGGGTGGAATCCCTCATGTACCAGAGTGGGTCAAGCAGGTTCCAACAAATTACCCAGCCGATCGCCTCTTACATTCCAGCCAAATTGATTTACGGGGATTGCAACTCCAAGGTGAACGAGTCCTGATTATCGGCGGTGGATTGACCAGTGGACATTTGGCGGTTGGCGCAATTCAACGCGGCGCACAGGTGCTACTCATGTCCCGACGTACCATTTACGAGAAACTGTTTGATGCTGATCCAGGCTGGCTGGGCCCGAAATATCTCAAAGACTTTTGGGCGGAACCGGATTGGTACGCTCGCTGGCAAATGATTCAGCAGGCGCGGAATGGGGGTTCTATGACCCCAGCGATGCTAACTCAACTGCGTCGTTTACAGCGAGATGGGCGGCTTGTGTTTTATGAGCAGTGCCAAGTTTCTCAAGCCAGATGGAGCGGAGACCACTGGCAGGTGTGTTGTGATCATGCAGACGTGCATGAATGCATTCAGCATCAAACAATTGATCGCATCTGGTGCGCCACGGGTAGCCAGTTAGATGCAACAAAGCACGCACTGTTGAACGATGTTTTCGACACTTATCCCATCGATATTGTGAACGGGTTGCCAATTGTGGATGAATGCTTACGCTGGCGAAACTGTGAGCTATTTATCATGGGTGGGTTAGCTGCATTACGCACTGGGCCAACGGCGCGAAATTTGTCAGGCGCAAGGGCAGTGAGCGATCGCGTTGTCCCAGCCATCATCAAGCCTAGGTTGGCAATGGCTTCTCATTAGTTGTTCTAATTGGGATGGTGCATCCTGGAACTCCGTGCAAACAGGCTAGAATGTCAGTATCAAACGAGGCGTGCGGCTTTGCCGATTCCCTTTGGGATCGTTGCCAGTTCTGACGGAAGTTGCACTGATGATTTACGGAAATCGAACCCTTCTAGCATGGCTTACTCGTACTGTGTGTGCGATCGCCACGCCAATGTTGATGATTGCTTCCCTAATACAATCCGCATGGGCGACTCCACAGGTGGTAAAGTCAGCCGGATTGAAGTCGGATCTGAATGTGCCGTTTTCTCAACCCGTGCAGGTGGAAGATCCGTACCGCGATCGCTCCCGCAAGGTGATTAGTCTCTGGAGTCGGGATGCGGTGCGAGTGCTGTTGACGAACAATTTGCGGCAGTGTGGCTACGGCTATGCTTACAGTGCCAGTCTGCGTTGCCTGTCGCCGGATTGCCAGACGATCGCGGGTGCAGGCGTGGTGCGATAACTATTGGTGAAGGTGGGCGATCAAGTGCTGCGACTGTCGGGGGAGAACGGCAGGTTTGCGGTGAGTGGAGAAGTGGCAGGGGTGTTGAAGAATGTGCCGGAGCAGAATATTGCGATCCGGTTGATTTTGGAGGGGGGCGAATCGGTGGATAGTGAGATTGGCAAGGAAACGGTGAAGTTGTGGCGATCGATCTACTAAATTGAAGGCTCCAAACGGGTGGCTAAAATACTCTGCGCGATGGCAGAACCCACCCCTATGCTTCGACCATAACAACGTACCACCACAGAACCACTTACTGTTCGGCTAAGGATTTGCACCTCTGCCCCAACAATCATCCCTGCATCAGTGAGTTCTGCCAGGGCGTTAAGACAATGCAGTTTAATGATGCGGACACGATCGCCAGCATTCGTTTGAGCTAAAAGAATCAAAGGGCTGGAATGATCAATCTGCTTCACCGCAGTTAACCCTGCTTGAACCGCTAAATCCACTTCCGCTTCGCAACCTCCAGACAAAAAAGTGAATTCGCGCCAAACAGGAAGTTCCGATAAATCCGGCTCGTCAGTCATGCTGCCTCCAATCAGGATGGGCTAGATTGAAAGCTAGTGTAGCACTCTTGATACTGGCTTGCATTAAACTCCTGCCATTCCTTTAGCAACTATCCATTATCAATTGTCTGATTTTATTGAAGCATAGCTAGTTACAGGAATTGGAAAGTAGTTGAGCATTGGGCTGAAGGTGCACTCGTTCTATAAACTTAACAAAAGCATCACTTTCTTTATATTTCTTAATCGCACTTTAATAGGAAAGAATTGCAATAGTCATGCTAAGATGCCTCCAAAGCTTATTGAATGTTTTCTCAATAAGCCTGACCTTTAATCTAATTCAGGAGGACTGTGTATGGTCAGAACTACAGACCAGCCGCTCGAAACTGTTCCTTGGTGGGCTGGCAATGCCCGCCTCACGAATCTCTCTGGCAAACTTTTGGGTGCTCATGTCGCCCATGCTGGATTAATTGTGCTGTGGGCAGGCGCAATGACGTTATTTGAGCTTGCCCACTTCGATCCGCAACAGCCAATGTATGAGCAAGGTTTAATTCTGTTGCCTCATTTAGCAACTCAGGGTTGGGGCATTGGAGCAGGCGGCACGGTAGTAACTACCTATCCCTACTTTGTGATTGGGGCCTTACATCTAATCTCATCTGCATTTCTAGGATTTGGTGGAATCTTTCATTCGTTGCGCGGCCCAGAAAAATTAGAGCCAAAGTTCCGCTTTTTTGGCTATGACTGGGCGGATACGAACAAAATGACGACCATTTTAGGAACTCATCTGGTGCTGTTAGGAATTGGTGCATTGTTATTGGTTGCCAAAGCGATGTTCTTCGGTGGATTGTATGATCCAACGATCGAAAATGTGCGGGTGATCACTAATCCCACCCTCAATCCTGCGATCGTTTTTGGTTACGTATTTGGTGCAGTGGGCAAATTTTGGATTGCAGGTGTGAATAATCTGGAAGATGTGGTCGGCGGTCATATTTGGGTTGGATTACTCTTGATTGGCGGTGGTATTTTCCACATTGTTACCAAACCGTTTGAATGGACGCATCCGCTGTTTGTTTGGTCTGGAGAGGCGTATTTATCCTACAGTTTGGGTGCGTTGGCGCTAATGGGATTTATTGCAACGTTGTTTGTTTCAGTTAACACGACAGTGTATCCTGAAGTGTTTTATGGCCCAATGCTGGTGATTCGGCAGAATGTGATTCCCTACTTTGCCTCACCTGATCCTGATTTTTTAAGTGCGCGATCGTGGTTGGCAAATGCACATTTCTGGTTAGCGTTCTTCTTTTTGCAAGGACATATCTGGCACGCACTGCGGGCACGCGGGTTTGACTTCCGCAAGGGTCGGATTAATGACGCGGCAGTGTTGCCCCAACCTGTCTAACAAGAATTGACGAGTCTAACTTTGACTGAATCATGTCGATCGCAGTCATTACCTAACAGCCGCAAATCGGCTGCAATCTGAGAGAGAACATAGAACACGGTTGTAATCAGTTGTGATGATTCAATGGAGATCTCTACTATGACAGCAGTTACTGCTGAAAGCCCTTATCAACAGCAAATTCCGAGAACAGGCTGGTGGGCTGGTAATTTTCGCTTGGTCAATCTATCGGGTAAACTGCTTGGCGCGCATGTAGCTCATGCTGCTTTAATGCTGTTGTGGGCTGGTGGCATGACCTTGTTTGAAGTGTCGCGCTTCATTCCGACCAAGCCTATGTATGAGCAGGGGCTAATTATCCTACCTCACCTAGCAACACTCGGTTTTGGCGTGGGTGCAGGCGGACAAATTACCAGCGTTTATCCTTATTTTGTGATTGCGGTGTTGCACATTGTTCCCTCAGTTATTCTGGCAGCCGGAGGGATTTATCATTCGCTGCTAGGTCCAGAGGTGCTGGAAGATAGCCCAACTTGGGCGAGTTTCTTTGGCTATGACTGGAAAGATACCGATAAGATGACGACCATTTTAGGCATCCACCTAACACTGTTGGGGCTGGGAGCCTGGTTGCTAGTCGTCAAAGCCATGTTTTGGGGTGGATTGTTTGACCCCTGGGTTGCAGGCGGTGGTGATGTGCACGTGATTAACCATCCAACACTCAACCCCGTCACCATTTTCGGCTATCTGTTTGGCACTCATGGTTCAGAAGGCATAGCAGCAGTTGATAATTTGGAGGATGTGGTGGGTGGTCACATTTGGGTTGGCGGAATGCTGATCGCAGGTGGACTGTTCCACATCCTGACGCAACCGTTTGCCTGGGCACGGCGTATTCTAATCTACTCCGGTGAGGCATATCTGTCCTACAGCATTGGTGCCGTTGCCTATATGGGGTTTCTTGCCGCCTACTTTGTCAGCGTCAACAACACGGTTTACCCGGAAGTGTTTTATGGACCGTTGGGAACGTTGACGAGTCAAGTACCGACAGAAACGTTACCGACTGCGATCGGTATTGTCTCTGCTCGCGGCTGGTTAGCCACATTCCACTTCGTGCTGGCAGGATTGTTTTTAGCGGGTCACATCTGGCACGCGATTCGATCGCGCGGAGATGCCGCCGGGTTTGATTTCAAACGGGGAAGTGTAGTACGACCACCCGCAGATTTGCAAGCGGGGAATCTACTAACCCCAATTAACTCCTCAGATTTCACCCTAAATTTCCTCAAGAACTTACCAATCTATCGATCAGGGTTGTCTCCACTCACACGCGGCTTAGAGATTGGGATGGCGCATGGTTATTGGCTCATTGGCCCCTTTGTCAAACTCGGACCCTTGCGGGATTCAGCATCAGCAAATTTGGCTGGTTTGATTGCCGCTGCAAGTTTGATTGTAATTGCAACCGTTTGTCTATCTTTGTATGGCAGTATCACCTTTGAACGACGGCTAGAAGCGATACCCCGCCCTGCCTTTGCGGAGATGGTGCCCAATGTTTCAACCTCCCTGCAAACGGTGGAAGGCTGGAGCCAGTTTTCCAGTGGCTTTTTGATTGGCGGTATGGGTGGCGCGATTTTTGCTTACCTGCTGTTGAACAATCTTGACCTGTTTCGACAGTTAGTTTAGGCGCGTCAACTGCGTGAACCAAGTTTTGCTGTTCGGAATGAGAATTAAATAACTTCGACAATTGTAGAGTCTCGGATCGCCCTCCTCACGAAGTGGGGCGAAGCCCTCGCCAACCCTTCTCCCTAGGGAGAAGGGGGCTAGAGTCTGGTTCCCTCTACTTGGGGAGAGAGCTAGGGTGAGGGTGAAATTTCGGAGTCATAGCTGTATTCACTTTAGTTAGGACGCTGCCTGTTTGAGAACAGATTCCATCGCAGCCCGTAAACTAGTGGACTGTCAAGGTTGAAATGAGGGGTAAAGCCGTTTGAGTTTAACCCG